>JAUILW010000236.1 GCA_030432795.1 Gammaproteobacteria bacterium | reverse complement strand
TGTGGTACGAGCAGATACCGCTGTCTGCCGCCATGCAGGTGGAGCTCGTGTCGTTTGCCGATGACGTGCTCACTGTCGCGGCGGACCTCGCGCCGAACATCAACCTGCACGGCACCGGGTTCGCGGGTAGCCTCTATGCCATCAATGCCCTGTGCGGATGGTCCATGGTGCACCTGCAAATGGAGCTGCGCGGCCTCACCGGCTCCATCGTGCTGGCCGATGCCCGTATGCACTATGCGAAGCCCGTGAAGGAGCGCATCGTCTCCGTCTGTGACTTCGGCGAGCAGGTGCAAGCCTTCGAGCGGCTCCAAGATTCCCGCAAGACGCGCTTTACCCTGACAGCATCCATCGCCGCGGATGGTGCGCCTGCAGCCACCTTCGAGGGCGACTATGCGGTGCTGCTGCCCCGCTGACGCACATTTCTATAACACGGCCCAGCTTTGGCGCTGTCGATGCCGGTGGTATCCTTGTCCGGCTAACACTTCATTCTCTGGAGGGCGCTCTCATGTCAGCACAGCCGGATACCGTGGATAACGCCGCAGAGGCGGTTGCCGCCATCATCGCGCGGGCTCGCGCAGCACAGGCTCAGATCGAAAACTACACCCAGGAACAGGTAGATGAGCTGATCCGTGGCATGGTGTGGTCGTGCGCCCAGCCGGGCGAGGCCGAGAAGATCACCAAGATGAAACTCGAAGAAACCGAGCTTGGTGACTACGACGGCACCTACGCCAAGATTGCCGTGAAGACGCGCGCCACCCTGATGGACATCCTGCCGGACCAGTCCGTGGGCGTCATCGAAGAAGATAAAGAACGCAACATCATCAAGATCGCCAAGCCGGTGGGCGTGATTGGCGCGCTGTCGCCATCCACCAACCCGGAAGCGACGCCGGTGATCAAGGCCATTCAGGCGGTGAAGGGCCGCAATGCCATCGTCATTGCCCCGCACCCGCGCGCCAAGCTCACCAACCGCTACATTGTCGAGCGCATGCGCGAAGCCATCACGCGCCTCGGTGCGCCGGCGGATCTCGTGCAGGACATCGGCGAGGTCAGCCTCGAACGCACTGAAGAGCTCATGAAGCAGTGCGACCGCATTCTCGCCACCGGTGGTCCGGGCATGGTGAAGGCCGCCTACTCCAGCGGTACACCAGCACTCGGCGTGGGAGCAGGTAATGCGGTGATCACGGTGGACGAAACCGCCAACGTCGCCGATGCCGCCGAGAAGATCCGCATCTCCAAGACGCTGGATCTGGCGGCATCCTGCTCCGCAGACAACGCGGTGATCGCGGTAGAAGCGATCTACGACAAACTGCTCGATGAGCTCATCAAGCAGGGTGGCTACCTGGCGCAGCCGGGCGACTACGAGAAGATCGCCAAAGTGCTGTGGGACGATCATGGCCACCTGAACACCAAGGCGGTTGTGAAGCGCCCGCAGGTGCTGTGCGCCATGGCCGGTGTGGATATCCCGGAAGACCGTACGTTCATCGTCATGCCGGAAACCGGCACCGGGCCGGAGCATCCGTATTCCGGCGAAAAGCTGTCGGCGATCATCGCCTTCTACAAGGTCAAAGACATCGACGAAGCCATCTCACTCACCAACGAGATTCAGGCGTATCAGGGCCAGGGACACTCGTGCGGTATCTACTCCACCAGCGACGAAAACATTCTCAAGCTCGGCATGCAGACCAAGACTTCGCGCGTCATGGTCAACCAGCCGCAGGCGCCGTCGAACAGCGGCAACCTGTGGAACGGCATGCGCCAGACCTTCTCGCTGGGATGCGGCAGCTGGGGTAACAACTCCACCAACGAGAACATCAACTGGAAGCATCTGATCAACATCACCTGGATATCCAAGCCGCTGGCGACACCGAAAGTGCTGCCGGATGATGCGGAGCTGTTCGGCGACGTGATCGATCGCCTGGGCTGAGCAGCACCTTGGCTTACAATCCACCGCCCGCCTCGCTGGAGGCGTGGCGCGAACAGGCTGCGCGTCAGTCTTCTGATAATGACCCGGCGTCGCTGGACCAGCAGACGCCGGAAGGCATCCTGCTGAAGGCTCTCTACACGGCGCAGGACCTTGAGAGCCTTCCTTTTGTCGACACCCTGCCGGGGTTCGAGCCGTTCGTGCGTGGGCCGCAGGCCACCATGTATGCAGGCCGCCCGTGGACCATCCGACAGTATGCGGGTTTTTCCACCGCTGAGGAGTCGAATGCATTCTACCGTCAGGCATTGGCTGCCGGCGGTCAGGGAGTCTCCGTTGCTTTCGACCTGGCAACGCACCGGGGCTATGACTCCGATCACCCGCGCGTCGAAGGCGATGTGGGCAAGGCCGGTGTGGCGGTGGACAGTGTCGAGGACATGAAAGTGCTGTTCGACGGCATTCCTCTCGACAAGGTCAGCGTCAGCATGACCATGAACGGTGCCGTACTGCCCGTGCTTGCGGGCTACATCGTTGCAGCCGAAGAGCAGGGCGTGGCGAAAGAAGCGCTGGCTGGCACCATTCAGAACGACATTCTGAAAGAGTTCATGGTGCGCAATACCTACATCTACCCGCCCGCTCCGAGCATGCGCATCGTCGGCGACATCATCGCCTATGCCACCGAGCACATGCCGAAGTTCAACACCATCTCGATCTCCGGCTACCATATTCAGGAAGCCGGGGCCGATGCGGCGCTGGAGCTTGCCTACACGCTCGCCGACGGCAAGGAGTACATCCGCACGGCCCTTGCCGCCGGGCTCGATATCGACCGGTTTGCGCCGCGCCTGTCGTTCTTCTTCGGCATCGGCATGAACTTCTACATGGAGATCGCCAAGCTGCGCGCAGCACGGCTGTTGTGGGCGCGTATCGTCGATGAGTTCGATCCGAAAAGCGCCAAGTCGAAGATGCTGCGCACCCACTGCCAGACCTCCGGCTGGTCGCTCACTGCACAGGATCCGTACAACAACGTCGTTCGCACCACCATCGAAGCCATGGCCGCGGTGTTCGGCGGTACGCAGTCGCTGCACACCAACTCCCTCGATGAGGCCATCGCGCTGCCAACGGACTTTTCCTCGCGCATTGCCCGCAACACGCAGCTCATCATCCAGGAAGAGACCGGCATCACCGGTGTGGTGGACCCCTGGGGTGGCTCCTACATGATGGAGCGGCTCACCCAGGACCTGGCGGATAGAGCGTGGGCGCTGATCGAGGAGGTGGAGGCGGCGGGCGGCATGGCGAAAGCCATCGAGTCCGGCATGCCGAAACTGCGCATCGAAGAATCCGCTGCCGCCAAACAGGCGCGTATCGACAGAGGCGAGGACGTGATCGTCGGCGTCAACAAGTACCAGCTGCACGAAGAAGAGGATGTGGACATCCTCGACATCGACAACCGCGCGGTGCGGCAGGCACAGCTCGCACGCCTCGCCACGATCCGCGCAGAGCGCGACGAGGCGGCAGTGCAGAAAGCGCTGCAGGCGCTTACGGACGGTGCGGCGGGCAATGCAAACCTGCTGGAGCTGGCGGTGAACGCCACACGGCTGCGCGCGACGGTAGGCGAGATCTCCACGGCGCTCGAGGTGCAGTTTGGTCGTTACAAGGCCGAGGCGCAAACGGTGTCGGGCGTGTATGGATCAGCGTACGAGCACGATGAGCACTGGCACCAGATTCGCGCCGATATCGAACACTTCGTGGCGCAACACGGCCGCCGGCCGCGCATGCTGGTGAGCAAGATGGGCCAGGACGGCCACGACCGCGGTGCCAAAGTCATCGCCACTGCGTTTGCAGATGTGGGCTTCGACATCGACCTGTCGCCAATGTTTTCCACGCCGGAAGAGGTAGCGCGCCAGGCGGTGGAGAACGACGTGCACGTTGTGGGCGTGTCCTCACAAGCCGCCGGACACAAGACGCTGATCCCACAGCTCATCGCTGCTCTGGCCGCCGAAGGCGCGCCGGATATCATCGTCATTGCCGGCGGCGTCATCCCCAAGCAGGATCATCAGTTCCTGCGCGAAGCGGGTGTGACGGACATCTTTGGCCCAGGCACGCGCATTCCCGAAGCAGCACACGAAGTGCTGCAGCACGTGATCAAGGCAAACTGACGCGGTTTTGCAGGGCGCACCCACAGCCGAGGACGTGCTTTCGGGTAAGCGCCGTGCGCTCGGCAAAGCCATTACCCTGATCGAAAGCAACAGGCCGGAAGACGAAGCCGCCGCGCAGGAGCTGCTGCAGGCGCTGCTTCCGCATACCGGTAAGAGTATTCGTGTGGGCATCACCGGCAGCCCCGGTGTGGGCAAGTCCACCTTCATCGAGGCGCTGGGTATGCAGCTGGTGCAGGCGGGACACAGGGTGGCGGTGCTGGCCATCGATCCCAGCTCGCCGGTCGGCGGCGGTTCGATCCTCGGCGACAAAACCCGCATGGAAGAGCTTTCCCGCCAGGAAGCGGCATTCATCCGCCCGAGCCCTGCGGGCAACACCCTCGGTGGCGTAGCGCGGCGCACCCAGGAGAGCAAGCTGTTGTGCGAGGCGGCCGGGTACGACGTGATCATCATCGAAACCGTGGGCGTGGGCCAAAGCGAGTTTCAGGTGGCTTCCATGGTCGACTTCTTTTTGGTGCTCATGCTGCCAAGCGCCGGTGATGAGTTGCAGGGGCTGAAGAAAGGCATCATGGAGTTGGCCGACGCACTGGTGATCAACAAAGCCGACGGCGATACGGAGAATGTTGCGTTGCGCACCCAGCGGCAGTATACGAGCGCGGTACACCTGTTCAGCCATGATGCCGCATGGACACCTCCGGTGCTTACCTGCTCGGCATTGCAGCAGCGTGGCATAGCTGAAGTCTGGCAAACCGTCGAGCACTATACGCGGCAGGCGCAGGCCAGCGGACGGTACGATGAGCGGCGAGCCTCCCAGCGCTTACAGTGGTTCCACTCTCTGACACAGGCCTTTTTGGAGTCGTTTCTCGCGCAGGACCCGGAGGTTCGCGCCCTGCGCCACGAATTGCAGCAACAGGTAACGCGTGGGGAAGTCTCGCCTTACCTTGCAGCGCGCCGGTTGGTGGGTATGCTGCGTGGGCCGAGCACGCCGACACCAGATAAACATGCCTGACACCAACCTGCTGCTGCCCTCCCTGCGCGACACCCACGTGGTCGTGGTGGGTGATGTGATGCTCGACCGCTACTGGCATGGGCAGGCGCAGCGGGTGTCGCAAGAAGCGCCAGTTCCCGTTGTCGATGTGGAGCGGGTGGAAGACAGGCCGGGGGGCGCTGCCAATGTCGCGCTCAATGTCGTGAGCCTTGGCGCGCGATGCACCCTCATCGGTGTGGTTGGCGAAGACGAGGCAGGCCGGGCCCTGCGCAACGTGCTGGAAGGTGCTGGCGTGCAGTGCGACTTTGTCGTGGCACCGGAGTACGAAACTGTCGTGAAGCTGCGGGTGATCAGCCAGCGTCAGCAGCTCCTTCGCACGGATTTCGAAAAACCCATGCCGCCAGTGGCTGACGCGGTGGAAGCTAAGGTGCGCACACACCTCAACGGCGCTCAAGCATTGGTGCTGGAAGACTACGACAAAGGCACGTTGATCGATCCCGGCAGCCTGCTGCGTGCTGGACGCGAAGCTGATGTGAAAGTGCTGGTGGATCCCAAGGCCAAGCCGCTCGATGCCTATCGCGGTGCCTGCATCGTCAAGCCCAACGATCTCGAATTTCGCGCGCTCACAGGCGCCTGGAAAGACGACGACGAGTTTGCTGCAAGCGTGGAACGTGCCTGCCGCGCGCTCGATCTCGAGGCGCTCGTGGTTACCCGCGGCAGCAAAG
>JAUILW010001040.1 GCA_030432795.1 Gammaproteobacteria bacterium | reverse complement strand
CCTGCGTCCAGGCAAAGACCCACGGAATCGCCCGCAGGCTGCCAATTCCGGGCACGGCATGTCGCCGGGCTGGTCGGCTGCCCAAAGCGAGGATCCCCAACTCCTGCTCAGGTGTGAGCACACGAAAAAGATCCACGAACGCCGGGTCGTCGCGCACCAGTGCCCGATAGGCCTCCAGCGATACGTCCGCCAGAGCGGTCATCTTCTCCCGCCACGCCTCTTCCGGTGGAGCGGGCGGCGACAGCGTCGCCTCCAGGGTTGCGGCGATGTAACGGCGCAGGGTCTGCCGCGCCAGCGCCGGTTGTCCGAGCTTCCAGCGGATCATCTCGCCCTGCTCCGTCACCCTGAATGCACCATCCACCGAGCCTGGCGGTTGCGAGCGTATTGCGGCCTGAGCCGGTCCGCCGCCGCGGCCTACGGCACCGCCCCGCCCGTGAAACAGCACCAGGCGTACATCGTGCTTCCTGGCAACCGCCACGAGTTCCTCCTGAGCCCGGTACTGCGCCCAGGCGGCTGCCAGCTGACCGGCATCCTTCGCCGAGTCGGAGTAACCCACCATCACCTGTTGGGTTCCTTCGATGTACCGGCGATACCACGGCACACTGAGCAGTGCATCGATACTGTCTTTTGCACCGTCGAGCGCATCCAGCGTTTCAAACAAAGGCACAATGGGGAGCGAGCGCTGCAGGCCGCATGCGCGCAGGAGCAGGATGACCGCCAGCACGTCGCTTGGCGCATAGGCCATGGAGATCACATACTCGGCAATGCCAGCGCCGGCTTCGCGCGCAACCACCCGACACGTCTCAATGACCTCCGCACTGTCCTCGCTGACCGGCCAGTGTTCAGGAAACAGGGGCCGGCGACTTTCCAGTTCTGCAATGAGGAAGCGCTGCCGTTCCTCCTCGCTCCATGCGCCATAGCCAGCACCATCGATACGGATGTCGAGATACTGCGTAAGTTCATCGAGCACCTGAGTATGCCGCGCGGCATCCTGGCGAACATCGAGACGAACCAGGTGCACGCCGAATGCCGCAACCCGACGCAACGTATCCAGCAACGGACCGTTGGCGAGATTGCCGAGT
>JAUILW010000235.1 GCA_030432795.1 Gammaproteobacteria bacterium | reverse complement strand
GTGCCGCCGGTGCGTTTGGCGATATCGGCTCGCACGCCGAGCAGCTTGTGCGCTATGTCAGCGGCCTGGACATCGAAGCGGTGTGCGCGGATCTGTCGAGTTTCGTACCGGGGCGGCGTCTGGACGACGACGGCAACGTGCTGTTGCGCCTGTCCGGCGGCGCGCGCGGCGTGATCAGCGCAAGCCAGATTGCGGTGGGTGAAGAAAACGCCCTGTCCATCCGGGTGTATGGCACAAAAGGCGGCCTCATCTGGCGGCAGGAAGAGCCGAACACGCTCATCGTGCGTTGGCTGGATCGCCCGTTCGAGACCTTGCGCACCGGCGGGCCCGGTACCCTGGCCGCCGGCAACCGGCTACCCGCTGGGCATCCGGAGGGTTATCTCGAGGCGTTTGCCAACATCTACGCAGCCTTTGCGGCGCACCTGCGCGGAGACGCCGAGGCCGATTACCCGAACGCCGAAGACGGCCTCAAAGGCGTGCAGTTCATCGAGCGGGTGGTAGAAAGTTCAAAGGCTGGCGGTATCTGGCTGCCCCTCCGAGAAGCGCTGGGAGAAGATTAATGAAAACACTGAAGGGCCCCGCGATCTTCCTGGCCCAGTTCATGGACGATGCCGAACCGTTCAACAACATCGAAGCCATGGCCCGTTGGGCGGCGGATCTCGGATTCGTCGGCATACAGGTACCCATCGGCAATGCCGCATTCATCGATGTGGCGCTTGCCGCAGAGAGCCAGGATTACTGTGACGAGCTGAAAGGCCGGGTTGCCACCTGCGGCGTGCAAATCACCGAGCTCTCCACCCACCTCGAGGGTCAGCTGGTGGCGGTGCACCCCGCCTACGACGAACTCTTCGACGGCTTCGCACCCGCCGAGGTGCGCGGCAACCCGGCAGCGCGCACCATTTGGGCAACACAGCAGGTGAAGCTCGCCGCACAAGCCAGCGCACGGCTCGGACTGACCGAGCAGGTGGCCTTTCCCGGCGCTCTGCTCTGGCCCATGGTCTACCCATGGCCGCAGCGCCCGGCAGGGCTCGTAGAAGAAGGCTTTGCAGAGCTCGCGCGCCGCTGGCGGCCGATCCTCGACCACTGCGATGAACACGGTGTCAATCTCTGCTACGAGATCCACCCGGGCGAAGACCTGCACGACGGGGTCACCTTCGAGCGTTTCCTGGCCGCAGTGGACGATCATCCGCGCTGCCACATCCTCTACGACCCGAGCCACTTCGTGCTGCAGCAGCTCGACTACCTTGCGTTCATCGACCACTACCACGAACGCATCAAGATGTTCCACGTGAAGGATGCCGAGTATCGATCGAACGGCCGCAGCGGCGTGTACGGCGGCTATCAGGACTGGCTGGAGCGGCCCGGCCGCTTCCGCTCCCTGGGCGACGGGCAGATCGATTTCAAGGCCATCTTCTCGAAGCTCGCCGGCTACGACTACGACGGCTGGGCGGTGCTCGAGTGGGAGTGCTGCCTCAAGCATCAACAGGACGGTGCGCGCGAAGGTGCCGCGTTCATTCGCGACCACATCATCCGCGTCACTGACAAGGCGTTCGACGATTTCGCATCGGCCGGCACGGACCGAGCCGCCAACCGACGTATCCTCGGGCTCGACCGGGAGGGCACGTCATGATGTCGCAGGCCACCTACGCACGCCTCAGCACGATGATGTTCCTGCAGTTTTTCGTGTGGGGTGCCTGGTTCGTAACCCTTGGTACTTACCTTGCGAGCCTCGGCTTTTCCGGCGCCGACATTGGCCTTGCCTATCTCACCAACAATATCGGCGCCATCGTAGCGCCGCTGTTCGTAGGCATGGTGGCAGACCGCTTTTTCGCCTCCGAACGCATCACCGGTGTCATGCATCTGTTCGGTGCCGGGGTGCTCTACCACGTCACCACCCTCGACGAAGCCGGCCCCATCATCACCTGGCTGCTGGTCTACAACAGTGCTTACATGTCGACTCTGGCTCTGGCCAACAGCATCAGCTTTGCGCAGATGACAGACCCGGACACGCAGTTTCCGAAGGTGCGGGTGTGGGGCACCGTCGGCTGGATCGCCGCCGGGCTGACCATCAGTTACGTACTGGCGGGCGGCGGTAACGTCGAGGCGACCAACCTGCCCATGACCATGGCCGCCGCCGGCTCCGCCCTGCTCGGCCTCTACTGCTTCACCCTGCCGCACACGCCACCCGCTGGCCGCGGGCAGCCGGTGTCGGCGGGCAACCTGCTTGGCCTCGATGCCCTGGCGCTGATGAAAGACCGTTCCTTCGCGCTGTTCGCCGCAAGCTCGCTGCTGATCTGCATTCCGCTGGCGTTCTACTACAGCTTCGCCAACCTCTACCTGAACGAGATCGGCATGACCGAAGTGGCCGGTAAGATGACCCTCGGGCAGATGTCGGAGGCGGGCTTCCTGCTGCTCATGCCGTTTTTCTTCCGCCGCCTGGGTGTGAAATGGATGCTGCTCGTGGGCATGCTCGCCTGGGTGGTGCGCTACGTGTTTTTCGCCTGGGGATCGCTGGATCTGGTGGGCCTGTTGTACCTCGGCATCCTGCTGCACGGGGTGTGTTACGACTTTTTCTTCGTCACCGGCCAGATCTACGTGGACGGGAAAGCCTCGGCGGAAATCCGCGCCAGCGCGCAAGGTCTGATCGCGCTTCTGACCTACGGCGCCGGCATGGCCATCGGCACCTATGTCGCCGGGCAGGTCGTCGATCTCTTCGCCACCGCCGACGGTCACGACTGGACCACCATCTGGCTGATACCAGCGGTATTCGCCGCTGTCATTGCAGCGCTGTTCGCGATCACATTCCGCGATCACAGCACCACAACCACTGCGGGAGCCCGATCATGAGCTGGCCGAAACCACTTAAGCAGGCCCACGGGCCCTTCCCTGCCGAGAAACTCGACGGCGCCGTGGCCGGCATGGGTACCTGGGGCGAGGAGACTTCAAAGCTTGCCGCCGCCGGCTACGTACCGCCCGATATGCTCACCGCCCTTACGCTGTTCATCCTGTCGAGCCAGCCGAAGAATCCGCAGAAGAAACAACGCATACCCGGCGGCGGTGGCGGCGTGGCGGGCGGCGTGTGGGTGCGCGAACGGTTCGCCATCTACCAGCCGGTGCGACGCGACGAGACCTTCACCATCCGCGGCGAGGCCGTGGGCCGGCACGTGCACAAAGGTCGACGCTACGGCACCAACCGCTGCGAGACGTTCGACGCCGCCGGCAACCGCATTGCCGCCAACCTCACCACCGGCCTGCTCGCCTACCAGGTGGACGCGGAACTGACAGACTCGTTGGAAGGTACCGCGCCCGACGATCTCACCGCGCCTGCGCCGAGCCGCGAAGCGGCTGCGACCAACCCGCAGCCAGATGGACGGCTAGCCAGCCTCACCGCAGGCGATACCTTCGCCGGCGCGCCGGTGACCGTGAGCCTCGCCATGATGGCCGCTCGGGACACGAAGAACCCGGACAACCCCATCCACTCGGACCCGGAGATTGCCCGCAAGGCCGGCCTGGCCAACCCCATCGCCGGCGGCTCCCACGTGCTCGCCTTTGCGCTGGAAGTGCTCATGCAACGCATCGGCGCCATGCCGCTTCTGCACGGAGCCAGCTACGACATCCGCTGGAAGGCACCGGTATTCGCCGAGTCCACCATCCTGCCGCAGGTGACGGTGGCCGCGACCAGCGATGACGCCGTGGTGTTCGACCTGTCGGCCACGCTCGATTCGGGCGCCGTCGCCATGACAGGCAGAGTCACGGTACCGATGCCGTGAGTCAGGCTCTGAAAGGCATCCGGGTACTGGAACTCGGTAACCGATCCATCGCCCTGGCCGGACGCGTCCTTGCAGATCTCGGCGCCGAAGTGATCCTCATCGAACCGGAGGAAGGTACGGCCACCCGGCATGAAGGCCCCTATCTCGACGACGTGCCGGGGCTGGAACGGAGCTTTGCCCACAACTACCTCAACGCCAACAAGCGTTCGGTCGTGCTGGAGCCGGACAGCGAGCGGTTCTTTGACCTCTTAGCCACCGCAGACGTGCTCATCGAAAGCCGCTCGCCCGGCTGGCTGGATCACGACACCCTGCGCGCGGTAAACCCCCGTCTCATTCAGTGCTCGGTGACCCCGTTCGGCCTCAGCACACCCTGGCGGCACTACCAGGCCAACGACCTCGTCGCCTGCGCTGCGGGCGGACTGGTACAGGTTTCAGGATCCCCCCGCGGCACGCCGGTACAGGGCGCCGCCAAACCGGCATACACCATGGCCGGGCTCGCGGCGGCGTCCGCCGTGTGTATCGCCCTGCACCAGCGCGATTGTGCGGACGACGGCCGCGGGGATGCGGGCCTGCACATCGATCTGTCGCTGCAGGAAGCCGTTGCGCTGGCAGTAATGCAGACGGCGAGCCCCGGACAGTGGCAGTGGCACAAACGCATACCCCGCCGGCCCGGCCTGTCGGCGGCCGTTCCCTGCAAGGACGGCAAGTGCGTCGGCCTGCTGGTGCGGCCTGACCGTTTCGCACAGTTCCTCGCCTGGGCGGACGAAGTGGGCATCGACCACGGCATGACCCTCGATGACTGGCACTGGGCGCGGCTCGAATCTCCCCGTGAAGGCAACCCGGTGGCCGAAACCACCGTCGCCCTGACAAAGGCACTCACGCGAGACGAATTCGTCGCCGGGGCGCTGAAGGCGGACATCGTCTGCCTGCCGGTGCTGGACTTTCCGGATCTCGAACGCGAACCCCAGTATGTAGAGAACGACGAGTTCCAGGAAATCCCCCACGAACCGCTGGGTGTTGCCCTGAGCTTCCCTCGCTCACCGGTGAACGCCATGGCAGACGGCGTGACATTCACCCGCGCGCCGCTGCTCGGCGAGCATCAGGCGCTGATGGACGCCATTCCGGAACGCGACGTTACCGGCGACCATCCCAACCAGCCGCCAGCCGATCCGCAGCGCGCGCTCGCCGGCCTGCGGGTCGTGGACTTCGGCTGGGTGCTGGCCGCCCCCATCGGCACGCGCCTGTTGGCGAGCTTCGGTGCTGAAGTCATCCGCGTGGAGTCGTCTGTGAAGCCCGACTCCATGCGTAGCCAGATCGGCCCGGCGGGCAAACCGGATGCAGATCTGGGTGGATTGTTCAACGTGGTCAACGCCGGCAAGAAGTCGTTTACCGTGGATCTCGGCAAGCCGCAGGGGCTGCAACTCGTCAAGGAACTCATCCAGACCGCCGATATCGTCGTGAACAACTTCCGCCCCGGCGCCCTGGCGCGTATGGGTCTAGGCTACGATGTGCTGCGAGCGCTGAAGTCGGACATCGTGCTGTTGAACCTGCCCGGCGCACACCGCAACGGCCCCTGGGCGCAGCGGCCGAGCATGGGCAACATCCTCATGGCCGCTTCAGGATTCAACATGCTTACCGGCTTCCCCAACGAACGGCCGCGGGGCATTGGCGTCGCCTACCCGGACTTCACCTCGCCGCACCTTCTGGTGGCGACCGTGCTGGCCGCCATCCGCCAGCGCAACCTGCACGGGCACGGCCAGGAATTACACCTCACACAGCTTTCCGGCGTGCTGTCGCTGCTCGGCTGCGAGTGGATGCAGTACAAGGCGAGCGGCCAGCAACCACCGCCCAACGCCAACCGCGACGCAAACTACGCGCCACACGGCGTCTATCCGGCTGCTGAGGAAATCGATCCACCGATGGACGCCTGGGTCGCCATCGCCGTTGCCGGTGACGACCAGTGGCGCGCGCTCGCCACCGCCATGGAACAACCACATCTGGCGGACGATCCACGCTTTGCCACCCACG
>JAUILW010001039.1 GCA_030432795.1 Gammaproteobacteria bacterium | reverse complement strand
GCGCACGCCGTTTATCTGCACCAAGCCAACCCGTCACTCTGAGAGGAAAGCGTTATGAAAATACTGGTGATTGCCGCAACTGTGGTTCTGTTTACGGTTCAGGCGCTCGCGGCCGAAGTGGTGGTGCGCAAAGCCGTATCCGCACCGTTGGTGCCGGGGCACGGCCTGCCGAACGCCGAGGTGGTGAAGAACGCGCCGGTCCACGCACGGCTCACCACGCGTTCCGAGCGCGCGCTGTGTGACGGCAACCGCATCGTCAATGAGCAGGTGGAATCTCTGTATCGCGACTCCAAGGGCCGTGAGCGCCGCGAAGTCCAGGAGGGAGACAGGCAGATGGTGTTCATTCAGGACGGCAGCCGTAACCTGATGCTCGATGCGGGCCATAACCTGGCCGTTCCGTTGCCGCCGCTGCCACCGATGGCAGTGACACACGGGGTGATGGCCGCACCGGTGGTGGAGGTCGACGTGGACGTGGATGCAGATGAACCTCTGCCCGCGAATGGCGAACCGGTGCGGGTGGTGCGCAAGGTCGTGAATATCACCTCCGTGGGTGACGCACCCTCCGTCGCGGCACCCGCCGTACCGATGCTCGACTTCGTAGAACTGTTCGACGACGCCGCTGCTGTGGGGCAGAGCAGCGTCGAGCCGTTGGGTCAGAAGAAAATCGACGGTGTTCGCGTGGAAGGCACCCGGCATACCACGGTCTTTGCCGCCGGCAGTCTGGGTAACGAAAAGCCCATCGAGGTGGTGAAGACCACCTGGTACTCGCCGGAGCTGCGCATGATGATCCGTTCAGAGGAGCACGATCCGCGCTCGGGAACGGTCACCTACACCGCGGAGATCCTCAGCCGTAAGGAGCCGGAAGCGGCTTTGTTTACCGTGCCGGAAGGCTTTCGCACGCCGGGTGGTGGTGAAATGTAGGGGGCAGGGCGCAGGCGCACGTCAATTTGGTTGAGCTTGCCCCGGCCATTTGCTAACTTGCGCTTCCATCTTGCGCCTGGCAAAGCGCCAGCCTCTCAACCTTCGTCCGAACCTCCTGAGTGCCCCTTCCGGGCATGCGGGACACCGGCAAGATGGAACCGATGAC
>JAUILW010001038.1 GCA_030432795.1 Gammaproteobacteria bacterium | reverse complement strand
CTGCATAGCTGCATTGTCATTGAACGAGGTGTAGATCTCCCGGAGAGCCGATGGTGGGGTGGCGTCATATTGTCTGAACAGAGGCATCAGCATGTCGCACCAGGCCGCCTCGCGGGCTCGATCTCTCCGCGGTGCCGGGTGTGTAAACACGTTCAGACACAGGGGGCTGGAGGTGAGTAAACGGGTCGCGCCGATTTCTGCTTGCGCCATCTCCACGGTCAACGCACCTAGCGCGATGCTGCCGAGACCGCCGGCGTTGCTGACAGCCGCTGCCAGCGCTGGCGTACTGACGCCGGCCATGGGGGCTTGGATGATGGGGGCGGTCAGGCCCAACCGGCTGATGAGTGGGTGTTGCACGGGGGTTAACGGGTTTGCGTATAAGAGTACTGAACGCAAAAGGTTAACGGATTCGGACGTTTCCCATTGGGAATGTAATCGTGTCCCCGTGCTCCACGCCGTTCGAGCGGGAACGGATCAGGCGTCTTCGCCATTCCCCAACCAGCGTTGCACGGCACCGGCCGCCAGCGCGCCGACGATCGGTGCAACCCAGAACAGCCAAAGCTGCGAGAGTGCGGCACCTCCCGCGAACAGAGCCGGCCCTGTGCTGCGTGCCGGGTTCACCGAGGTGTTGGTGACCGGAATGCTGATCAGATGGATGAGCGTCAGCCCGAGGCCGATGGCGATTGGCGCCAGCCCCGCCGGTGCACGCTTGTCCGTGGCGCCGAGAATGATGATCAGGAACATGAAGGTCATCACCACCTCGGTGGTCAGCGCAGAGCCGAGCGTGTAGCCGCC
The DNA here is from genome assembly GCA_030432795.1 of Gammaproteobacteria bacterium. Taxonomy (GTDB): domain Bacteria; phylum Pseudomonadota; class Gammaproteobacteria; order Pseudomonadales; family Azotimanducaceae; genus SYFY01. The sequence continues at coordinate 294 of JAUILW010001038.1, read as the reverse complement.
TGGTGAGTGGGCGCCATAGCCGTTGGAAGCGAAACCGCCGACGCCTTCGAAACCCGGCTGGCCGCTGACGATGAGGTAGAGCACCCCGGCGCCGACGATGGCGCCTGCCACCTGGCTTGCGATGTAGCCTGGCAGCTTGCCGGTCTCGAAGCGACCGGCGGCCCAGAGCCCAAACGACACCGCCGGGTTCAGATGGCACCCGGATATGTGACCGATGGCGTAGGCCATGGTGAGCACGGTGAGGCCGAAGGCGAAGGACACGCCCAGCAGGCCGATGCCGACGTCCGGAAAGGC
>JAUILW010000234.1 GCA_030432795.1 Gammaproteobacteria bacterium | reverse complement strand
ACGTAGCGCCGCGATAGACGTTGACCGCCAGCGGCGTGAGCGCGCCGACGTGAAACATCGGCAACGCCGCCAGGTAACGATCCGCCTCGTAGAACACCGCGTTAGCGCCGATGGTGATCACCGCCCAAATGGCGGTGTCGTGGGTGTGTACAACCCCTTTAGGCAGCCCCGTCGTGCCGGACGTGTACATGATGTAGAGCATGTCCGAACCGCGAGCACCGAGCTCCGGCTCGTCCGTCGCTCCCGCATCACGGTATCTCGCGTAGTCCACCGCGAAGTAGGCAGTCTCACTCTCGCCTTTGATGTCCTCCACATGCATCCAGTGGTGGATGTCCGTCTTCTCGCCACGGCTGTGCAGTTCGGCGACCACATCCACGAACTCGTGGCCGAAGATCAGCCGGGTCGTGCCGCTGTCTTTGAGGATGAACTCGAGCTCGTCCGCCACCAGACGCCAGTTCAGGGGCACCACCACCGCGCCGATCTTGGCGAGCGCAAAGTAGGATTCCATAAATTCGGCACTGTTCATGAGCAACAGTCCGACCCGCTCGCCTTTCTTGAGCCCCTCTACGAGCAGCTGATTTGCCAGCTGGTTAGCCCGTGTATTCAGTTCCCGAAACGTCAGCCGCTCGCCTGTCAGGCTATCCACATAGGCTTCGCGATTCGGGGTAAGAAACGCCCGCTTGGTCAGAAATCCACCCAGATTCTCGTGCACTGCACACTCCAACTCTGTTTCAGCAATGACGCCATTCTGACGAACATCGCCCCACGGCACTAGCCAGCGCCGCAGCTGGCATGCAGGCGACGCATGCAGGAAACGCACTGTTACATTTAGTTGCAAAATAATTGGTCAAATTTACCCATCCGGTGTTGCACTGCAACATGAAGTCGTTAGAATGCGCGCCGTGCTGAGGGAGGCAACCTCCCAAAGCATTCAAGGCGTGGCGCGGACTCTCTCCCCTTCCTCCCTACCGCGTATGACAGTGCCGTTCGGCACTGTCTCCACGCCGCCTCCACCACCTTCCGGCCTGTACAAGGCCTTCGTCTATCCTCTACACAACCAGTACAAGGCTGGACAGAAGCCTGTTAACCGATACAATCCGTACAGTTCCCGTACAGGTCCAACCTTGTGTCGAACCTCACCGTCGTGAAGAACCATGCCGAAGACGATCTCTATCGAATCGGCGCCGTTGCCAAACTCACCGATATCTCCGTGGAGCGGCTGCGCGCGTGGGAGAGACGCTATGCGCTGCTGCCCGCAAAGCGCGAAGGAAAGACACGTTTTTATTCCCGTGCGCAGGTAGAACGCCTGAAGAAGATTCAGCACCTGATCGATCAGGGGCACGCCATCAGCACGCTGGTGGATCTGTCTGACGAGCACCTCGATGCGCGCCTGCTCAGCCGCGAGGAGCCGGCAGCCAAACCAGCCACCATCGGCCTCATTGGCCCCAACGTGGTAATGCTCGAGCAGAGCCAGAACGACACCATGCGCGTGAACGTCGCATCGCGCTGGGCAAACCTCGATGCCTTCGCCGACGACGATCTGAGCACCACCCAACGCCTGGACGCGCTGGTCATACAGATTCCAGTACTGGCGCCGGAGACCATTCAGTTCATCGAGAAAAAGCAGCCCGGGGTTCGCCTGGTGCTGCTCTACCAGTTTGCCACCGAGACGCAGATAGAAGCCTCCATGCGTGCGGGCCATCCCGTGCTGCAGTGGCCCGCAGCGTGGGCAGACATCGAACAGGCATGCGCTAACACCGCAGCAGCCCCCATCCGCGCGGCGCGCGCAGCACCCAACCGCTACAGCGATGAGGAGCTGATAGCGATCGCCTCATCGAGCGACGATCCGCAGGGGCTGCCACAACACCTGGTCAACCTCATTACCCAGCTCAATGCCTTCAGCGAATTCGCCATGGATTGCGCCGATCAGGCCGCACTGGAAGACGGCGAGGCGCAGGGCGCACTGTACGAACAGCTGCACAACGACACCAGCCACGCACGAGCGCAGCTCGAACTTGCGCTGGAGTCCTTCGTGGAAGCAGAGCAGCTCACGTCGCGACCGAGGTGAGCTACCTGTACAAGCAGGCAAAAAAACCTGTACAAAAGTCGAAATCAGGGGTTGACATCAATTTTGTACAGTACATAATGTGCACAACGTAAGGGTTTCAAGGCGCGCAAGGCAACTTCAAAGATGCAGTCCTCCCTTTCAAGTGTCCTTCCCCCAGAAGCGAAGTTGCTCTCAGCGGTCCCCAACCACTGACGCGCCTTTTTTTACTAAAAGCCGCCCTTACAGACCCTTGAATCATCGACCCATCGCCTTCGGCGCCCTCCTGATTTGCGCAGTTGCAGCATCCTGCAGCAGTGCGCCGCTGGAGGTAGTCGAGGTACTCAACCTGCCATCGTGCAAAGCAGCACGCGCTGGGGTCCATCAGGTACAGATGGCGGACATCGCCGCATTGCGAGGCGCGGAACTGGTGTCGGCCAGCAGCGACATGGACGATGTGCTACTGATCTCCGTGGCGAAAGGCCCGCAACCCACGCCAGGTTATGGCCATACGCTGTCGTCTTCAGCGCTGCTGGACGGTGAGCTGCAGATTCTCCTGCACTGGCGATCCCCCGCCAAAGACGCAATGCTCGCTCAGGTGATCACCCACCCCTGCCTAGTGCTGGGCATCGTCGCCGCAGACGCCCGGCGGGTGGTCGTGCGCGATGAATCCGGTGAGCTGGGCAGCCTGCAGGTTCCCTAGCCTAACCCAACGCTCCTATCCTTCGAGCAACGCCAGAGCGGCCTCCGCACGGGTGTGCACACTCATCTTGTACTGCTCGAGATCGAGATCCCGGTCTTCGCCCATGGCACCGACCAGATAGCGCTTGTAGACCCCCTGACCGATGGCCGCCAACCGCCAGTGGGAAAACGCACGGTAATAGTTGATGCCATCCAGATTTCGCCCGGTGGCTTCGGCGTAGCGGGCACTGAGCGCCTCACGGGAAGGAAAGCCGCCGGTGGCCGTCGGCACGTCCGCTTCTTCCGCCAGCGGATCGCCAGGCAGAATCCAGGAGTTCAGAAGGTAGCCCACATCCGCCAGCGGGTCGCCCAGCGTACACAACTCCCAGTCCAGTACGGCACGCAGCCGGTCTTCTCCAACGATCATGTTGCCGAGGCGGTAGTCGCCGTGCACGATCGCCGAGCCGATCTGCTCCGGCATGCGCTCCTCCAGCAGCGCGCTGACCGTCTCCATCGCCGGAATTTCATGGGTTTTTGTGGCGGCCCACTGCTTGTTCCAGCGCTTGAGCTGGCGTGCCAGGTAGGCCTCCTTACGCCCCAGGTCGCCGAGGCCCACTGCATCCGGGTCTACAGCGTGCAGCCGGGCCAGCACGTCGATGACGTCATAACCGATCGCCGCCTTGGCAGCATCCGTGAGCACCTCGGCCGACGCGCGATCGTGCAGCACCGGCCCTTCTACATACTCCATCACGTAAAACGGTGCCTCGTTGACGCTGGCGTCCGCACACATCGCCAGCGCCGGCGCTACCGGCAGGTCGGTGACGCCAAGGGCCGATATGATGCGGTGCTCCCGCCCCATGTCGTGGGCGCTCTCCAGCACATGCCCGAGTGGCGGTCTCCGTAGCACCAGCGCCCGGCCGGCGCGGTCCTTCGCCAGGAACGTCAGATTGGAATGGCCTCCGGCAATGAGGGTGAACTCGAAAGGCGGGGCAACCCCCTCGATGTTGGCTGCCAGCCAGGCGCTGACGCTGTCTTGATTCACACCCTGCACCATGGCCAACTGCCTCCTCAAACGACGCTTCCAACGGGGACGCAAACTGTATCACCAAGTTCGCCACGCAGTGCTGATCGCGACGTTGTGCATTCAGGCATGCGCGACACAGGACGAACCGCCAATCAGGGACTTTCCGGATGCGGATGTTCCGCAACTGGGCACGCCCACTTTGCCGGTGCCAGCCATCGGCGCACCACGCGTGCCCTCAGCTGAGGCTGCACGCGAAGGCTACCAGGCATGGAACAACGGCGCTGGCCTGCGTTACGAAGGCAACTGGCGCGGCGGCTTGTACGACGGCGAGGGCAAGCTCGACGAGCCCGACGGCAGCAGCTACACCGGCGAGTGGCGCGGCGGAAAGCGCAGCGGCAGCGGCCGGCAGTACTACCCGGACGGCACCTACCACGATGGCTCTTGGGAGCTGAACCAGCCGCAGGGACCCGGCACACGCAAGACCATCGAGGGTTTCACGTTTACCGGGCTGTGGAGCGGCAACGTGATCGCCAACGGCCTGCTCGAGCTGCCATCAGGGCACACCTACGCAGGCCCCCTGTACAACGATAAAGGCACCAAGGTGAGCGGCCAGCTGCTGACCTGGCTCGAAGATCTCGCCAAGCGGGGCGACCGGTACGCACAGTACCTTCTTGCGGACTGCTACGACCGCTTCACAGAGCCACTGCCGGATGATGCCCGACGGCATGCACTTCTACAGCAGAGCGCCACACAGGGATTCGCCCCGGCGCAGTTGGCGTTGGCGGAACACAGCACCGGAGGGGACGCGCAGCTTTGGCTGCAGCGGGCCGCCGACAAACACCACCCTACCGCCCTGTATCGCCTTGCCCAGGAGCGACACGAGGCCGGCGACTACGCCGAGGCCTATGCCCTGGCGGAGCGCGCCCTGCAACGCGGCTCGACGCAAGCGCGACGCCAGCTCGCCTGGTGGCTGGCGACAGATTCCCGGGCCGATGCCGCCAGCGGCGCAACTGCCGTGACGTTGATTCGCGACATCGCAATCACCACAGCGGGGTGGCAATATCTCGACACCCTGGCCGCCGCCCAGGCGCGTGCAGGCGAGGTCCCAGAGGCCCTCGCCACACAGGATCAGGCGATTCGCAACGCCCAGGATGCGGCAGTGGGGGAGGAAGTGCTCGCAGCGCTGCTTGAGCGGCGCGCCGAGTATGAAAAAGGGGCACCGTTCAGGGTGGAATCAGAGGAGCATCCATGACCGATCGAGCCTGGCCTTTCATCAAGGGCGGCAACATCGAAGTAACCCGCGCAGAGGGCGTGTACCTGTACACCCGTCAGGGCGCCAAAGTGCTGGACGCTGCAGGCGGCGCCATCGTTGCGAACATCGGCCATGGCCGTAAGCGGGTCGCCGAGGCCGTGTACGAGGCAACCCTGGAATATTCCTACGTCGTTCCACCATGGCTGACGCCATCGCGGGCAGCGCTGGTCAAGTCGCTGGACGCTTGGCTGCCGGCGTCACTGACGCGCATACACATCACGTCCGGCGGCTCGGAAGCCAACGAGGCGGCCATGAAAATCGCCCTGCAATATCAGGCTGCGCGCGGCGAGAAGAATCGCACGAAGATCATCACACGCAATGTCTCCTACCACGGCACCACGGTTGCCAACACCGCCGCCGGAGGCCATCCGAAACGACGACGGGGTTTGGAGAAGGCCATCCATCCCTACCCCAACACGGAGACACCGTACCCGTTGCGCTGCCCGCTGGGCCCCTACCACGCTGATACCGGGGCCTACTACGTCGAGGCCCTGCGTACGACGCTGGAGCGGGAAGACCCGGACACCGTCGCCGCCCTGCTTGCCGAACCCATCACCGGCTCCTCCGGCGGCGCCCTGGTGCCGCCGGACGACTACTGGCCAGCGGTGCGCGCGCTCTGCGACGAACACGGCATTGTGCTGATCCACGACGAGGTGATGACGGGCTTCGGTCGCACAGGTGCGGCGTTCGCACATCAGCACTGGGGCATCGAACCGGACATCCTCGTTTCCGGCAAAGGGCTCGCAGGTGGCTACGCACCCATCGGCGGCGT
>JAUILW010000233.1 GCA_030432795.1 Gammaproteobacteria bacterium | reverse complement strand
CAGGGCTTCTACGGCCGCCGCGTACACGAAGCGGTGCTCGAAGCAGGCGACACCGCTACCGGCGCTACGGTGCACATCGTCACCGCTGACTACGACGCAGGTCCGATCGTCGGGCAGGTGACGGTGCCGGTACGCAAGCACGACACGCTGGGGAGCCTGGAAACACGCGTGAAGAACGCCGAGCGCAATCTCCTGCTGCAGGTAATCTCCGATTGGCGACTTCAGACCCGCGACCAGGGACCTCGGATGGCAAACGTGATGCCCGGCGACTGAATGTTGACGTAGAGCGTTTGCCCGTCTGGCGCAAACACGGCTCCCGCCCACTCCGATCCCCGATAGTCCGCAGGCTCAACCTGCGGCTTGCCTGGTACCGGCGTTTCAATATTGACGTTGTTCTGAGCCAGAACCGTAACCCGTTCGGCAGCACCAATGCCAAGCAGCCGCGGTGGCTGGGTAACCACGCCCATGGCATCGGTTAACCCGAGGTTATCTTCGCAGGCGAGCACCGTACCGCTTGCGCACAACGTGATGTTGTCCAGCGCATCGGCGACCGTATAGGCCGGCGAGGAGAAAAAGCACAGCAGGCGCTCAGCGGCCGGGTCGTAGCACCATATTGAGCCGCCCTCCACAGCACCGCCTGCGGTATCGGCCCAATACACCAGGCCATCCTGGTACCAACAGCCCTCGCCGCGACGAAAACGCGCCGCGCCGAGCGCTTCGCCTTGCAGATACGGACCGGATTTGCCGGTGCCGAGAATGCCGGCGCCCGGGCCATCGGCGGCGAAGCTTTCCGGGTCGGCATCTGGCGCCGCAATGTTCACCCACTCCACGTCAAACACATCACCCGTAGCTGCCGCCCCGAGGTCCGCCAAGGGCGCACCGCGGACCTTGAGCATCTGCAGCTCGCCACCCGCTTCCAGCGCGCCTACTCGCGGCCGACGATCGGTGGGCAGGAACCGGTAGAAGCCGGAGTGCATGCCGTTGTCCTCGGTGAGGTAGACAATGCCTGTGCGGGGGTCCACGGCCGCGGCCTCGTGGCGGAAGAACCCCATCGCTTTGATCGGGCGGGCACTGGCCCGGCCTTTTGCCGGCACTTCGAACACATAGCCATGGTCTTTTGCGCCAGCACGGCTGGCACGCATGACCACTTCTTCGCACGTGAGCCAGCTTCCCCAGGGCGTCGGTCCGCCAGCGCAGTTCACCGCCGTACCGGCGAGGGCCGCCTTCGTGTCCACGAACTTTCCATCGCGTAACCGGACCGCGGTCACACCGCCGCCAAAGCCCGGCAGACCCGCCGCCTCGTCGGCAAAGTCATCGTATGTGGGAACGCGTTTGCCCTGTATGCGGGGCATGACAAACTGCTCGTGGTTGCGAAGGAGAACCACCTCTTTGCGACCCGGCCCGGCAAAAGCCGCCATGCCGTCGTGCCGCGCGGGGGTAACCGCGCCACCCTGCATGGCGTCGCCCGCCCAGCTGAACGATGTATAGCTGAATTCAGGTGGCAACCGCAGTAGCGGCAGACCAGTGGCCGTATCCGAGACGGGCTGCAGCTGATGATTCGGTGTGTCGGCGTGCAACCTGCCGAGGCCCGCCAACCATGCTGTCGACACGCCACCACGCAGCCAGGTACGCCGGGATACGCTCACTCGTCGCGCAGACTCGGCAGTTGGTCATTCGACCAGATTTTGCGCTTGAACCGCGGATTTTTAGACGACATATCGATCTGATAAAGGCTTTCGTCCGGCGCTGTGCTAAGCCCCAACACGCGGCCAACATTCTTGGCCAGCCACTTCTCGATTTTCAGCACTACCATCTTCTTGCGCAGCCGACCCTGCACATCGCGGTTGAGCACCGTGGGCAGCGTATTGAGCGTGAGAATCTCATCGATGGCGGTGTTGGCCATCTTCTCGCGACCTTCGTCGCTGGCATAGAAGTGGGTGACGGCAAACACCATCTTGCCCAGGCGTATCTGCTTGAGGAACTGGCAGGACTTCACCACCGTAGAGCCCGTGCGCACCATGTCATCGAACAGCACCACATCGTGGCCCACGATATCTTCTGCCGTGTGCTCGCTTTCGTCGTGCAGTTTGATATCCACACTCCGCTCGCCGCTGCGCTCCTTGTCGAGCAACACGAACTTTGCCTTCGGCAGATTCAACCGCCGATACATCTCCTGCACGAAATCTCGTGCGCCTTTATCCGGCGCGCACAACGCCAGGCCTTCACCGCCTGCCTCGTAGTTCACGATGTCGGAGTTATTGAGATAGTCGGTGTAGATCTCATATGGGATGAGGTTGTGAAAGCGCTGATTGAAAACGTTGCCGAACATCTTCTGCACGGAGTAGGAGTGGTTGTGCACCGTGACCACACTGTCCACGCCGGCGAGCTTCAACATCTGCGCATACAGGTGCGCGGTGAACGGCTGCCCGTCGAACTTCTTCAGGTCGTGCTTGTCCCGCGGATGCGCAGTTGCACCCAGATCAGCGTGCGGCCCCCGATCCTGCGCGCTGTAAAACAGATCCGGCTCCACCAGCATGACATCGCTTGCACCGTTTTCCTTGGCGGCCCGGGCGATCAGCATGTTGCGCATGGCCAGGTTCTGCCGACTCACCACATGGCTCGTGGTGCTGACGATGACCACGGTCTTGCCCGTCAGCCCCCGGCCAATGTTACCGAGATCGTTTTCATCGGAAATGAAGCGCGGACAGAACTCCGAGTTGGCAAACGTCTTCATGCTGATGAGGTCTGCGATGTCCTCTGCCTGCCCCAGGGCATAAGCCACATCGATGGCAAACGGATCGTCAGAATTGTTTCCGACCACAACAATGTCGGCGGGATGGGTCGTCATAGGGGCTGAGGCTGGGCTTACGGCACGCGAACTGTGAACGCCACCGGCGGGTACGTCAAGAACGCTCCCCGCCTGGACGGCTAGTCTTCATCCTGGGCCTCATCTCTGGCGTCGAGAATGCGTCTGGCTTGCGCCTTCCATCCACGCCTTCTGATCTCCCCCTCGAGCGCGAGCACGCGATCCAGCCATCGCTCTTCCTGCCGGTCGAGGTTGGCAATCTGCTCCAGCGTGGTAACACCCAGCAGGTTCAGCCGCATCTGCTTGCGCTTGCCAATACCTCTGATGACGGTAAGGTCCTCCGGCTCGCCGTGCTGGTCGCGCCGATCCTGCAATGCCAGCAGCTCGGTCTTTACCTGCGAAAGAGATGCCAGGCGTCTCTCGCTCTCCTCGCCGACCTGGCGCAGTTGCATGATCAAGGCATCCGCAGACTCTTCAACCTGAGTGACGGTGCGATCACGGTCGCGGAGCTCAACCGCCAGGCGTCTCGCCTGCTCTTCGGCTTGCCTGTGCTTTTCTGCGGCCTGCTCATACAAACCGCTCATCTCCGCCAGCTGACTCTCCAGCCCGGCCACCTGCTGCTGGCGTTCATCCAGAGCCTTCAATTGCCTGGTTACCTCGTTACTAAGCTGAGCAACCTGCTCTTCTGCCTGCTCGCGCTTATCAGCGGTAATCTTGTAAACCGCCTGCAGCTCAGCGAGCTCACCCGCAACGGTGTCCCACTGCGCTTGGCTCTCCTCCAACAACGTGGTGCGTTCCTGCAATTCTCCCGTGAGCTTCGCTACTCGCCCTTCAGCGGCGTCCAGGGCCAGAGAGGTTTCCCGGTACTGCGCCGCGACGTTGCGCGCCCTTTCTTTCAGCTTTTCTGAACCATCCTGAAGCTGCTCGATGATCCCGTCTTTCTGGCTGGCTTCCAACGCAAGCGCATCGTGCTGGGCTTGTGCATCGGCAATTGCGGCATCAGCCCCCTTGAGCTGCGCCTGAAGCTCCTGCGATCGTTCGATGAGTGCCGCATTGGCAGATTGCAGTTCTTCAACCGCGGACTGACGGGCCGAGAGCACGCTTTCTCTATCCGAAAGGGCCTTTCGCAGGTTGCGAACTTCCGCGTCCAGCGCTTGCCGGGAAGCCTCCAGGTCTAGGCTGCTCTGATTGGATTCCTCGAGGGCGTCGGTTAGCTTGCCGATCTCATCCTGCAGACTGTCGATGATGCCATTGCGCTGCTCGAGGTCTCCAAGCAGGCTCTCCACACGCTCGCGCGATGTGTCCATCGCCGCTGCGGCTTCCTCACCCCGCGCCCGCAACGCCGCAACTTCCTGCTGCAACCGGCCCACGTCGCCTTGTGCGGCCTGCACCTGCTCCTCACGATCACTAATACCCGCCAGAAGAGACGACACCTGCGCACGCGTATTCTCAAGCGCGGTGTTGGCCTCTTCATTGCGCATGCGGAGCGCCGCAAGCTCCTGGCGGAGTTGCTCGGCATCATTCCGCGATGACTGCACCTGCTGGTCTTTCTCGCTGACATCCGCCATGAGCGATTGCACCTGAGAACGGGTGTCTTCCAGCGCCGCGTTGTCACGATTCGCAGCCTGCAACGCGGTGGTCAGCCGGCCCACCTCACCCTGCAGCTGCTGCAAGCTGAGATCGCGCTGCTCGACAATGCCAAACAAAGACGCTGCTTCCTTACGTGACTTGTCCAGCTCCTCGGTACTGGCAGCGCTCTCGGCATTCGCCGCATCGAGGGCATTGATGAGCGAACTTACTTCCTCCTGCAGCTCCGCAATGGCCGCATTCTGACTACTCAGCTCGGATTCGAGCGCAGCGTGTTTCTCCTGTGACCCCAGCAGGTCATTGCGTGATTGAGTAACGAGCTTGTCGCGAGATGCCACAGCTTCCACGAGCGACTGGATCTCCGCTCGTGCGGAACTTAGTTGCGCTTCGTTTGACCGGTCGTTAGCGGTCGCCTTGGCCAGCGCGTCTTTCTGCTCCTCGAGAGCAACGTTCAACTGATCGAGCGCCGCTTCGCGTTCGGCGAGTTTCTTTTCCGTATCATCGGCACGCTCGCGTACTTCCTCCAACGCATCGCGAAGGCTCTGCATCTGATCACCCGACGCACCGAGGTCTGCTCGCACTTTGTCCAGATCCGCCGCCTGCTCGTGCAGCACTTCCCGCAGCGCATTTGAGGTGGCCTCATCGTCTTTGGCTGCCTGCAGTTCCTCCTCGAGAATTTCAACCCGTTCGCTGAGAGCTTCTCGCTCCTGCAATGCCTGCTCGAGGCGTATCTGCAACTCGCTGTTTTCCCGCTCGGCATCATCGAGGCTGGTTTGCGCTCTGAACGCAGCCTCTACACCCAGCACTTCCAGCTCGTCAGCGACATCGAGACGTTTTTCGCCTTCAGCCTCCGCCCCCTCATCCTGGTTGTGCTCGATGGCGCGCAAGATCGTGGACTCGCGTCCCGCCTCCGAATTGCCGGCGGACAAAGCGGCGCTCTCCACCCCCTGCACCTCAGAAGCCTTAGGCGGCTGTTTTGGAGCCAGCTCAAATAGCGTGCCGTCACCCTCCGGATTATTCGGACCGGAATCCACCGCACTGCCGAATACCGGGCGCTCAAAGTCTTCCATACGACGGCTTCGCGGACGCGCCGTGTTTCGCGGGTGTGGCTTGCGCCGCTTAACAACAACCTGCCCGATCACCAACACAATGAGGATGACGACAAGAATGGCAATCAACGTTTCCTGAGACATGTAGCGCCTCAATGCCCCCAAAAGCCGCCTGCAACGTGTCCTACGTTGCGAGCCGGAAAAATACTACTGTGGGGTTCATCCCCAGGTCGATTACACCCCGGATTGTGTCACAGTTTTGTCTATTAATTTACCCTTTTTGTAAATTATCTAGACCGTAATGACGCCAACCGAACCAAGCACTAACCCTCAGCCAGAATTTCCAACGCCTGGCGATGCAGCAGGGCGTTACCCGCCGCTACGACCGAGCC
>JAUILW010000232.1 GCA_030432795.1 Gammaproteobacteria bacterium | reverse complement strand
GATATGCCATTGCCAATATGCTGTATCTTGTTGCCCGCCTGCAGAAACTTCTCTACGTCTGCGGCGAGTGCTTGCCGTCGCTCATGGGACGTGCTTTCGGTCTTGGGCTTGTTCTTCATCGGGGGATATCCTGTGTTGTCTGGGCGATCAGTTTGTTACTTGCACCGTTATCGGGTCACCTGAAAGTGACCCGAGACTTGGTGAATCTTGGCTTTACCTGGCTCTCTGTGGGGACTTCGGCTGCGCTTCATTTACGCGGAGCTGCCTGCCGTCGACGGTTTGGCCGTCCAGCTCGGTGACCGCGCGCTGACCGTCTGCCTGGGACATCTCGACAAAGCCGAAGCCTCGCGATCTGCCAGAGTCACGATCCATGACGACATTTGCAGATTCCACTGTGCCGATCTTGCTGAAGAGATCTTCCAGCTCGGTGTCTGAGACGCTCCAGGGAAGATTACCTACGTATAGTTTCATCGATTTTCCTTAGCCTCATTGGCTATCTTGCGCAGGTTCTCCGGGCTTACATCAACGCGCGCGAACTGTTTGTCCTCACGGCTTTGTGCCGGGAGAATCGGTAGAAATGACAGCCGATAAACTGCGAGATAAGAGGTAATCGAACTCGAGTGCGGATCGGAGGGAGATTCTGAAGTCGAGTATACCTGTAAGTGGATGGCGTTGCTATGGAGGGGGAGGCGATATACAGGGGAAGCCGGGCTTGCGGAACTCGCGAGCCCAGGTATTGAGGTGGCGGCTGCATCCATCGCAAGATTCGGGGTCAGAATTCAGTGGGGTTACTCAGGATGTCGAACGACAGGTGGTCGCAAGAGCGCGCAGCATCCTGGCAGGCCAAATCGCGTTGGCTGTTTGGTTGCAACTTCACTCCGTCGTCGGCCGGTAATCAACTCGAGATGTGGCAGGAAACGACGTTCGATGCGCCAACGATTCAACGCGAGCTGGGTTGGGCGGCGGGGCTTGGCATGAATACCGTGCGGGTTTATCTGCACGATCTGCTTTTTGCGGAGGATGAGCATGGCTTCGTCAGGCGGATAGATCGTTTTCTGCAGATCGCGCACGGTCACGGAATCGGTACCGTGCTGGTGCTGCTGGATGGTGTCTGGCACCCGCGCCCACGGCTAGGGATGCAGCGCGATCCCAAGCCGCGTGTGCATAACTCCATGTGGGTGCAGAGCCCGGGCAGCGAAGTCCTTCACGACCGAGCCGCGTGGCCACGTGTACAGGCCTATGTGCAGGGAGTGATCCGGCGGTTTGCGAATGATCCGAGGATTGTTGCATGGGATCTGTTCAACGAACCGGACCAGATCGACGCCACCACGCTTGCGCTGGGTTCCCGTGATCAGAAGGCGCAAGCCGCGACCGCCTTGCTGGCAAGCGTGTTCGATTGGGCCAGGGAAGCTGATGCAGAACAACCGCTGACTGTGGGGTTGTGGGAATACGATGCGCAAGGCCGTCCGGTGCGTAATGCTCTGAACGAGCTTGTGGTCGAGCGTAGTGACATCATCTCGTTTCATTGCTACGAACCACGCGTAAAGCTTCTCGAGGTGCTTGATGCGCTTAGCGTGTATCAACGCCCACTGTTGTGTACGGAGTGGCTCGCGCGCAGCGTCGGATCTACCGTAGATCTGCTGGAGGTGTTCGCGCGAAACAATGTGGGAGCGATCAACTGGGGGCTGGTGGATGGGCGCACGCAAACGCGTTTTCCCTGGCGATCGTGGAACGAGTCCATTGCGGATGATGAACCCTGGTTTCACGAGATCCTGCATGCTGACGGCTCACCGTACGACGAGGCTGAGGTGGCAACCATGCGTGAAATCTCGCAGGCGTTTGCCAGACCAGGACGCAGCCTGTAGGAGTGGGTCGGTGACCAATCGCACCGAACCCGTACATTCAGGTTGGGGATTGATCTGCAGGCTTGAGCCTGACAACCAGGATCGCGGCGAATACCACAGCCGCCCCGGCCCAGCCAATCCATGGAAGATTTTCGTCGAGCAGGAGCATGCCGGCTGCGGTGGCGAAGAGTACCTCCGTGGATAGAAGCACTGCCGCGCGAGGCGCTGAGACGTATTGCAGGGCCACAGTCATCACACCGAAGGTCAATGCCGTAGAAAGAAGCCCAACGAACAGAATGGGTGTGCGGGCATTGGCGATGGCGCTCCAGGAAATGTCTTCCCAGATGAGTGCCGCCGTAAGCGCGAGGATGGCCACCACGCCGAACTGCAAGCAGGTATAGGTAATCGGCTGTCCCCAGCGGGCGGAGCGTGCGCCTATGACGAACAGGAGCCCCCATCCGACGGATGCTAAAGCGATCAGCATGTCGCCTGCAGAGAGGCCGCCGAGCGAGCCGCCACTCAGCCCCCAGATACCCAGAAACGCAAGCACTGCCGCAATCCAGCCGGTGCGTGGCACGGACTCCCGCTCCACTACCCAGAAGACAAATGGTGTGGTCACCACATAAAGCGCGGTGAGGAAACCGGTGTTGATGACGGTGGCGTCGATGATGCCGAATTGCTGAGTAGATCCGGCGATGAAGAACGTGACGCCTCCGGCTATGGCGATCGGTAACACGGCGAAGACATTGGTCGATGCACTGCGCTGTTCCCAGGTGGCGAAGGGTAGTAGGGCAAGCGTTGCGATGGCCGCGCGCAAACCCAGAAAGAGAAAAGGGCCCACATGCAGCATGGCTGTCTTCTGGAAGTAGAAGGCAAAACCCCATATGGCGGCGGCCAGCACGATGAGCAGGTCGCCTCGATTCGTTTGTGTCATGTACGGGATACCTGTACGACGCTGTGCAATACTGCGGGAGAACGCTTGGTGTGGCGACAGGAAGGGACGAACGCGTGAAGAATATCACCAGTCTGGAGGAGCTCCAGGCTCTGTATGGGCCGGCGGTGCCGGGTGCACTGACAAAGGTGCGGCATTCGCTGACGCCGCTGTACAAGAAGTGGGTAGCCTCCTCGCGTTTTCTGGTGTTGTCGACTGTTGGCCCGGGCGGCACCGATGCAAGCCCGAGGGGAGATGATAGCGAGGTCGCCAGAATCGTCGACGCCAGGACGCTATGGATTCCGGACTGGCGGGGCAATAACCGACTCGACTCGTTGCGCAACATCGTCGAAGACGGGCGTGTCAGCTTGATGTTCATGATCAACGGGAGCAACAACGTCGTGCGTATCAACGGCACGGCGACGCTGACTGGTGCCACGCAGGCGACTTCTTCTTTCGAAAAGCAAGGTAAGACGCCGCGATCGGTGATCGTTGTGTCTATCGGTGAGGTGTACTTTCAGTGTGCAAAAGCGCTGATGCGCTCGAAGCTCTGGGACAGCAATTCGGATGCGGCAGAGGTTCCCTCGGCCGGTGCGTTTCTCAAGGAAGTGCACGACGAATTCGACGGCGACGCCTATGACGCCGACTACCCTGAATATGCAAAGGAACGCATGTGGTAGGCAGCCCATCGTCAAGACGAAGGGTGCGCGGGTAGATGAGCCATCACGAGCAGCACAGAACCCATCGCGTAGGCTGGCTGCGGGCTGCGGTGATGGGGGCCAACGACGGAATTGTTTCCACTGCGAGTTTGCTCGTGGGGGTGGCGGCGGCGAACACGACTCAGGAAAACGTTCTTCTGGCCGGGGTTGCGGGGTTGGTGGCCGGGGCAATGTCCATGGCCGCCGGTGAGTATGTTTCCGTCAGCTCACAGGCCGACACCGAACGGGCGGATCTCGAGCTCGAGCGACAATCGCTCGAGGAAAATGAGGCGTTCGAGCTTGAGGAGCTTGCGAGTATCTATGAAGGTCGTGGCGTTGAGCCGGCGCTGGCGATGCAGGTGGCTGAGCAACTCATGGCGCAGGACGCCCTTGGCGCCCATGCACGAGATGAAATCGGCATCTCAGACACGGTGACAGCGCACCCGACCCAGGCGGCGTTGTCGTCTGCCGGTACGTTCACCATTGGTGCCGCGTTGCCGCTACTGGTGGCGTGGTTGAGCCCGGGCGAGCAGCAGATCCCGTTCATCGCTGCTTTTTCGTTGGTGTTCCTGGCGATGCTTGGGGCCCTAGCGGCGCGTGCTGGTGGTGCAAGCGTGACGATTGGTGCGCTGAGGGTGACTTTCTGGGGAACGGTGGCGATGGCGCTGACGGCCGGCATCGGCCGGTTGTTCGATGTCATGGTGTAGGGCTACCGCCCAGCGCCAGCCATTCCCGCGCGTCTTTTTCTCACACAGGTGGTGGTCAGTTGCGTAAGCGCCCGCGCGCTGCGTTGCATTAGGCTCAGGAAATCGATGGCTTCTCGGCTGGGACAGCTGAGGTTTTCCTGATGGTTGAGACGGCATGTCTGACACACCGAACGTACCGCGCCCCACCAAGCTGCTGGAGCGGATGCGCACCCTGATGCGGTTGCGGCACTACAGCTACCGCACAGAGCAGGCGTATCTCGTGTGGGCGAGGCGCTACATCTACTACCACGGCAAACGACACCCGGAGGTTGTCGGCAAGGAAGGCGTGGTGGCGTTTCTCACGCACCTGGCGGTAGATCGCGATGTGGCGGCAAGCACGCAGAATCAGGCGTTCAGTGCGCTGCTGTTTCTCTACCGGGACGTGCTCGGTATTCCGCTCGATGACGTGCGCCGCGTGGTGCGCGCGAAAGTGCCGGAGCGCCTGCCGGTGGTGCTCACGGAAGATGAAGTGCTGGCCATCCTCAGGAACATGGATGACACGCAGTGGCTGATGGCGGCGATGATGTATGGCTCCGGGTTGAGGCTCTCCGAATGCCTGCGATTGCGTGTGAAGGACGTGGACTTCTCCTATCGGTGCGTAACGGTGCGCTCCGGCAAAGGCGACAAGGATCGTGTGGTGACCATGGCAGAGCCATTGATGCGGCCGCTCGAGCAGCACTTACGCGCCGTGAGGGCGATCTGGGAGCGGGACCGTCGCGACGGCATCGGCGGGGTGTACCTGCCTCACGCACTGTCGCGCAAGTATGCGAACGCGCCGCTGGAATGGAAGTGGCACTGGGTGTTCCCGGCCCGTCAGCGCAGTGTGGACCCACGCACCGGAGAGGAGCGGCGGCATCATTTCCATGCTTCCACTGTGCAAAAGGCGGTGGCGTCAGCCGTGCGCCGGGCAGAGATCCACAAGAAGGTGGGCTGTCACACGTTTCGTCACTGTTTTGCCACGCACCTGCTGGCGAGCGGAGCCGACATCCGCACGGTGCAGGAACAGCTTGGGCACCGGGATGTGCGCACCACGCAGATCTACACGCACCTGCTGCATCGTGGTGGCATGGCCGTGGTCAGCCCGCTGGCGCGGTTGAGAACGGTGGTGCCGAAGAGCCTCGGCGGGGATGATTGAGGTGGGCGGGCAGGTCCTGCAAGGGTCAGGCTGGATGAGTGCAACTTGCGGTCGGCTTCGGTAACCTGCTGGACATCGAAATTCACAATCGGCGTACCCAGGGGGAACCATGAAGCTAGGTATCATCGGCGGCTACAGCGGCCGCAAAATGAGCATTCCGCTCGACAACATCAAGCATGCGGAGAGTCTCGGCTACGACTCGATCTGGACGGCGGAGGCGTATGGCTCCGATGCGGTTACGCCCGCGGCATGGATTCTGGCCCAGACCACCAAGATCAAGGTCGGCACGGCGATCATGCAGATGCCGGCGCGCAGCCCGGCGATGGCTGCCATGACGGCCATGACGCTGGCGGAGCTATCCGGCGGCCGGTTCATCATGGGCCTCGGTGCATCCGGGCCGCAGGTGGTGGAAGGCTGGCACGGCGTGCCTTATGGCAAGCCGGTCACGCGGCTGAAGGAGTACGTGCAGATCGTGCGGCAG
>JAUILW010001037.1 GCA_030432795.1 Gammaproteobacteria bacterium | reverse complement strand
GCCCCCGTGCTCGCAACCGTTACCGCCATCGCGCTGGGTAAGCACGCCTACGGCGGCCTGGGGCAGAACCTGTTCAATCCGGCCATGGTGGGCTACGCCGTCGCACTGGTGTCCATGCCGGCAGCGTTCGCCCTGTGGCCGATAGATGCGGCCACTGGCGCCACCGCCCTCGACACAATCAAACACAACAGCGGCCTGACGGTGGCCGAGCTCATGCGCACGCCGGCCTTCGGCAGTATCGGTGGCTACGGTTGGGAATGGACGAACCTCGCTTTTGCCATCGGTGGGGCGCTGCTGATCGCCCGGGGCATCATCGGCTGGCGCCTGCCGCTGACCTTTCTGCTTGCCCTGGGCGCGCTGGCGCTCGCCTTCCACGACGGCGGCAGTTCCCGCAGCGCTGGCTCGCCGCTCATGCACTGGACCATGGGTGGCACCATGCTCGCGGCGTTTTTCGTGCTCACCGACCCGGTAACCCACCCGAACCCGCTGCGCGCGCAGATCTGCTTCGCGCTGATCGCCGCTGCCACGACGTTCACCATCCGCGCCTGGGGCAGCTATCCGGACGGCCTGGCGTTCGGCGTACTGCTGGCCAACGCCGCGACACCCTACCTCGACAGGCGGTTCGCCTGATGCTCCGCCCCATGCTGAGTATCGCTGCACTAACACTGGCGCTGGCCTTACTCCTTGCGTTCACCCACGACGCCACGCAAGCGCGCATCAACGACAATCGCGCGGCAGCGGAATGGCAGGCCGCACGGATGCTCACCGGCCAGACCGATCTATCCGGTCCCTGGCAGCACAACCAACTGCCGCTCAGCGACGGGCGGCTGCTGTTGCGAAGCACCGAGCGCGGATACGGCGGCGACATGCAGCTGCTCGCTTTACGCGATGGTGACACGTTGACGGCGCTACGCGTGGTGCGCCATCAGGAAACACCCGGGATCGGCGACTTTGTTTCCCACCACGACCGCGGCTGGATGGCAGCCCTTGCAGCACATGGCCCTGCCGCCACGGATACCGTGACCGGTGCGACCATCACATCCCGCGCGGTGCTCAACGCCTGGCGCAGTCTCGAGGCCGCACCGTGAGC
>JAUILW010001036.1 GCA_030432795.1 Gammaproteobacteria bacterium | reverse complement strand
GCCTACGTCACCTCCGATGTCGGCCAGCACCAGATGTGGGCGGCGCAGTACTACAAGTTCTCCAAGCCGCTTCGCTGGATCAACTCCGGTGGTCTTGGCACCATGGGCTTCGGCCTGCCGGCGGCGATGGGCGTGAAACTGGCCCATCCCGATGCCACCGTGGCCTGCGTCACCGGCGAAGCCAGCATCCTCATGTGCATCCAGGAACTGGCCACCTGCAAGCAGTACGACCTGCCGGTGAAGATCATCAACCTGAACAACCGCTACCTCGGCATGGTGCGGCAGTGGCAGGAGTTCTTCTACGATCGCCGTTACTCCCATTCCTACATGGACGCGCTGCCGGACTTCGTGAAGATGGCCGAGAGCTTCGGTCATCGCGGCATGCGCATCGAGAAGCCGGCCGATGTCGAGGGCGCGCTGCGCGAGGCGCTGGCGGATGACAAGGGCCTGTACTTCCTCGACTTCGTTACCGACCAGGCCGAGAACGTCTACCCGATGATTGCCGCCGGCAAGGGCCATCACGAGATGGCCCTAAAGCCTGCCAGCAACGTGAACGAAGACGTTGCAGAGCGGGAGCTTGCCTGAACATGAGAAGGATCCTTTCCCTGTTGCTGGAGAACGAGTCCGGCGCACTGTCCCGCGTGGCCGGCCTGTTTTCCGCGCGTGGCTACAACATCGAGTCGCTCACCGTGGCCCCCACCGAGGACAACACCCTGTCCCGGCTGACCCTGGTGACCAGCGGCTCGGACGAGGTCATCGAGCAGATCACCAAGCAGCTCAACAAGCTGGTCGACGTGGTCAAGCTGATGGACCTCACCGAGGGCGCCCACATCGAGCGCGAGCTGATGCTCGTCAAGGTGGTGGCGCGGGATGCGCAGCGTGACGAGGTGAAGCGGCTGGTGGACATCTTCCGTGGCCGCATCATCGATGTCACCAACGATACCTACACCATTGAACTGACGGGAAGTGGCGGCAAGATCGATGCCTTCATCGAGGCGTTGTCGGTCACCGAGATCATCGAGGTGGTCCGCTCCGGAGTGTCGGGAATCGCCCGCGGTACCCGTGCCCTGCGCGTCTGACGCCGGGCTTG
>JAUILW010001035.1 GCA_030432795.1 Gammaproteobacteria bacterium | reverse complement strand
TGAACATGCGCCTGGCGGAGACCTCCATGCTGCTGTACGCGTTGCCGAGTTGGAAAGCAATCATGGATCTGCCCAAGGCCGAGCGGGTCGCCCGCTTTGCCGATGCTGACACCCGTCAGAAGCTGGTAGAGGAGATGAGCCGGGCCCAGGGCATGAGCGGTGCGCTGCCGTTTCTGGTGGTGGGTGATGTGCGGGCAGAAGAAAATCAGGTCTACCGCGGCCGCAGCCTGGCGGAGATCGCCGAGAGCGAAGGCAAGGCCCTGGGCGAGGTGATCCTCGATATCTCGCTGCGCGATGACCTGAATGCGGAATTCAAGCTGATGAATGTGCTCAATGCCGACAAGGACTCGGTGGCAGAGCTCATCGAGCACCCGCTGTTGCACTTCGGTGCCTCGGATGCGGGTGCGCACATCACCCAGTTCTGTGGCACCGGCGACACCACGCACATGCTCGAGCACTACGTGCGCGAGACCGGCCGGCTGACGCTGGAGCGCGCAATCCATCGCATGACCGGCGAGGTGGCGGCGGATTGGGGCCTTGCAGACCGTGGCACCATCGAGGTGGGCAAGGCGGCGGATCTGGTGCTGTTCGATCTCGATGCATTACGCTGTGGTGCGGAGGAGTTCGTCGACGATTTTCCCGGCGAGGCGAGCCGCTATGTGCGGCGCGCGGAAGGCTATGGTGCTGTGATCGTCAATGGCGAAGTGGTCTGGCAGGACGGCGGCTACACCGACGCGCGGTCTGGCCGCATTGTCTGAGCACCGCGCGGAACGGGTACTCGAAATCGGCGGCCATGCCGCCGGTTATTGCGGCCGCTTGTTTGCCCGGGCTGGTGCGGATGTGGTGCGGGTAGAGGCGGCTGCCACACCTGCATGGGTGTCGCCGCAGGCCATGGAGCTTTACCTGCACGCCGGCAAACGCCGCATCACGGAAGTGGACCGCAGCACCCTGGCGCGCCTTGCCGACGCTGCAGATGTGGTGATCGTTGAAGCTGCGGGTGCTTCTGCGCTGGAGGCGCTGGGCTACGATGAATGGCCCTGCGGCGCGAAGGTCAGCATCACACCGTTCGGCCGCACGGGTCCACGCCGGGACT
>JAUILW010001034.1 GCA_030432795.1 Gammaproteobacteria bacterium | reverse complement strand
ACACCCATCAGATCAGCGACGCCACCTACGCCGCCGCCGTGGCCGCCTTCGGCGAGCAGGGCGTGGCGGAGCTTGTCAGCCTGGCCGGTTTCTACAGCCTCGTGTCCATGACGCTGAACGGCTTCCGTGTGGGCCTGCCGGAAGGTGCTGAGCTGCCGTTTCCCGAGGCCAGCTAGACCAGCCTGAGCGGCAGCGAGCGCAAGCGCTGGCCGGTCGCCGCAAACACCGCATTGGCCACCGCTGGGGCGATGGGCGGTAGTCCTGGCTCACCCACGCCGGTGGGCTCTTCCGCACTGTCGATGATCACCACCTCGACTTCTGGCGCTTCGTTCATGCGCAGGATTGGATAGTCGTGAAAATTGCTCTGCACCACAGCGCCGTCCTGTAGCGTGTGCTCACCGTGCAACGCAGCGGTGAGGCCGAACATGATCGCCCCTTCCATCTGTGCACGGACCACGTCCGGGTTCACGGCAATGCCGCAATCCACCACACACAGCACCTTGTGCACGCGGATACGACCGCCCTCCACGCTCACCTCCGCCACCTCGGCAACATCGGTACTGAACGAGCGGTGTGCGGCAAAGCCCAGGCTACGCCCGGGCGCCGGCTGCATGCCTTGCATGCGTTTGCCGGCTTCGCGAATCACCCCTTGCAGGCGCGGATTGCCCGCCGTGTTGCGCAAGCGCAGCTCCACCGGGTCGATGCCGGCCTGCACCGCCAGCTCGTCCAGCGCGGTCTCTTTGGCGAAAGCGGTGTAGGAATGTCCCACCGAGCGCCAGAAGGTCAGCGGCAGGCCGTTTTCCCGCGTGACGTGTTCCACCGCCACGTTGGCCACGTCCAGGTCCTCATGCAGACCTTCCACGCCAGACGAGTCCACGACCCAACCGTCAAAGGCGCCGTGGGCAACTCCGACAAGCCAGTCCACGGTGCCGTCGCCAAGCGATGGCAGCGCACCAGGCAGCATCGCCTTCAGCGTGTAGGGCGTGATGTTGCCGCCCACACGGCGCGCCTGCCAGGCGGTCAGCCGGCCATCGGCGTCCACGCCCGCGCGGATGCGCACCAGGGATGCCGGCCGGAACACGCCGTGGCGGAT
>JAUILW010000231.1 GCA_030432795.1 Gammaproteobacteria bacterium | reverse complement strand
CGCCTGCCACGTAGGTGGATCGTACGGTGTGGCCCGGGCCTTTCGGCGCGATCATCACCACGTCCATATCCGGCCGCGCTTCGATCAGACCGAAGTGCACATTGAAGCCGTGCGCGAAGGCCAGTGCGGCACCTTCTTTGGCATTGGGCGCAATCTCATTGGCGTAGAGGTCTTTCTGGATCTCGTCCGGCGTGAGCACCATGATCACATCGGCATCCTTCACCGCTTCGGCAACGGGCTGCACCGTAAACCCAGCCTTTTCCGCCTTACGAGCGCTGCCGGAACCCGGCCGCAGGCCAACCACCACGTTTTCAACACCAGAATCACGGAGGTTGTTAGCGTGCGCGTGCCCTTGCGAACCGTAGCCCACAACCACGACCTTCATGTTCTGGATGATGGAAAGGTCAGCGTCCTTTTCGTAGTAAACCTGCATGCGGCTTCCCCTGTTGGTATATGTCTGTTGTCTGCTAAAGCGATAGCACCCTGGTGCCCCGGGCAATGCCGGTCGCACCGGATCGTGCCACCTCAAGAATGCGGGCGTCGCCCATGGCCTGGATGAATGCGGCGAGTTTTTCTTCCGGGCCCACTACCTGCACCGTGTAGGTTTCCGGCGTCACATCAACGATCTGCGCGCGAAATATATCCACGGTACGTTTGATCTCCGCCCGCAGATCGTGGGTACTGGCGCGCACTTTGATGAGCATGATGCCGCGCTCGATGCTGTCGATCTCGCTGAGATCCTGCACCTTCACCACCTCGACGATCTTATAGAGCTGCTTGATGATCTGCTCGATAGTGGCGTCGTTACCCTCGCTGATCATAGTGAGGCGCGACAGCGTCGCGTCGTCGGTGGGCGCCACGGTGAGCGATTCGATGTTGTAGCCGCGTTGGGAAAACAGGCCAACGATGCGCGACAGCACGCCGACTTCGTTCTCCACCAGCACTGAGAGTATGGCGCGACGGGTCATTCCTTACCCTCCCCTGCACGAGCAAGCACCATATCTTTCATGGCGCCACCTTTGATGGCCATGGGATAGACGTGTTCGTCGGGATCAACCCACACATCGAGGAGCACCAGGCGATCTTTGTTGTGCGGCGCGAACATCTCCTGCACCGCCGGCTCCAGATCCTCAACCCGGTCCACACGAATGCCAACGTGGCCAAACGCTTCCGCGATGGTCTTGAAGTCCGGCAAAGAGTCGCTGTAGGTGGAGCTCGCGTGGCGGCCTCCGTACTGCATGTCCTGCCACTGCTTGACCATGCCAAGCGCCTGGTTGTTCAGGTTCATGATCTTGATGGGAAACTTGTACTGCAGGCAGGTGGAGAGCTCCTGCATGTTCATCATGAAGCTGCCCTCGCCCGTCACGCAGGCTACTGTGGCACCGGGGTGCGCAATCTGCACGCCCATGGCCGCCGGCAGGCCGAAGCCCATGGTGCCGAGGCCACCGGAGTTCACCCAGCGCCGCGGCTTCGGAAACTTGTAGTACTGCGCGGCAAACATCTGGTGCTGGCCCACATCGCTGGTCACGAAGGCCTCGCCGCCGGTAACCTTGTACAGCGTCTGCACCGCAAGCTGGGGCAGAATGCGCTGGCCTGGCACCGCGGTGAGCGCATGGTTGAGACCGTTGCGCTCACGCCACTCATCGATGCGCTCCCACCAGCTGCCCAGGGCATCGCCTGCGCGCGGCGCCTCAACCAGCGCCGTATCGACTTCCCGCAGCAGGTCGGTGAGCACCGATTTCACCTGGCCGACGATGGGGATATCGACGGGGATGATCTTGGCGATCGACGCCGGATCCACATCGATATGCACGACCTTCGCATCCGGGCAGAATTTCTCCGGGTCGTTCGTTACCCGATCATCGAAACGCGCGCCAACCGCAAACACCAGGTCCGCCTCGTGCATCGCCATGTTTGCTTCGTAGGTGCCGTGCATGCCCAGCATGCCGAGAAACTGTTTGTCGTCGCCAGGGAACGCGCCAAGCCCCATGAGCGTGTTGGTCACCGGCAGATTCAGCACCCGTGCGAGCTTGGTCAACTCCTCCGATGCATCTCCCAACACTACACCGCCGCCGCTGTAGAGCACCGGACGACGAGCGGCGATCAAGGCTCTGGCGGCTTTGCGAATCTGTCGGCCATTGCCGCGAACCGCCGGATTATAAGAGCGCAGCTTGACGCTCTCTGGTCGCTCGTAGGGGGCCGTGACAGCCGGATCGGTAGTGTCTTTCGGCACGTCGATCACCACGGGACCAGGGCGACCCGTGGTGGCGATGTGGAAGGCCTTGCGAACGATGGTAGGAATGTCCTTGCAGTCCTGCACCATGAAGCTGTGCTTCACGATCGGCCGGGACACACCCACCATATCGGTTTCCTGGAACGCATCGGTGCCGATCTGCGCGCGCGGCACCTGACCGGAGATGACCACCATGGGGATGGAGTCCATGTAGGCGGTGGCAATACCGGTAATCGCGTTGGTGGCGCCAGGCCCGGAGGTGACGAGCACGACACCAGGCTTGCCGGTAGAACGCGCATACCCGTCCGCCATGTGCGTCGCCGCCTGCTCGTGACGCACGAGAATGTGGTCGATGTGCTGCTGGCGAAAGATCGCGTCGTAAATATGCAGGGCCGTACCTCCGGGATACCCGAATATGTACTCGACCCCTTCGTCCTGTAAGGCACGGATAAGCATATCCCCGCCTGACAAGAGCTCTGCCATAGCGCACTCCAGTTCCCGCCGACACGTCTCTCTCCCGACCGATGGAGGCTGCCAACCTCCAACCCATTGAAATTGCAGCGAAAATGCCAGGACGACCAGGCACGGCGCAGTCGGCAGGGTAAGAACGCACCGGCGGCGAAAGAAAAAAGAGGCGCGTATTCTTCGGATTCGGCCCCGCCGTGTCAAACTGACAGCCAACCCACAGCCAGGAGCCCACCATTCCATGTCGAACATGACCGCAGAACAGGTAATACAGGAATTCTGGCGCCGACAGGACAGCGGCGACTACCGCCAGACGGTAGCGCTGTTCAGCGACGACGCCGTGCTGGTAGATCCGTTCTTCGGCACCATGCATGGTAAGGCTGCCATCGAAGCGTTCATGGCCAAGATGGTGGAGGAGATGGGCGATCGCCAGACCCGCTTCCGGGTGCTGGAGATCGCCGGCGGCGGTGATGTCGCATGGGCGCAGTGGGTGGCCGAGACCCCGCGCGGCGAAATCAACGGGTGCGGCCTGTATCGCGTGCGGGACGGCAAGCTCACGTACTATCGTGACTACATGAATCCGGACGGTCACTGACGCTGTGAACCAGTTCGCTAGCGCTTTGAGCTGCGTGAAACACCGTGTGATAAGCTCGGCCTGTGGCCTAGAGCGGGGAAATTCCATGCGCCAGATCCGGTTTCTTCAGTGCATTCTCTTTGCCTTCGTTTGCGTCAGCGCGCACGCAGAGATCTACCGATGGGTAGACGAAAACGGGGTGGTCAACTACACCCAGCACAAGCCGGAAGGCCGCACGTCACAGACGGTTTCCACCCGCGGTGGCAGACCGCCCGCGGAGGAGACCACCGAGGCGGTGGCAACGCCTGACAGCAATCTCACTGAAGCACAGCAACGCATGCTCGACGAGCTAAAAGCCCGAGAGGCGGAGCGCGCCGAGCAGGTTGCCGAGATCCGCCGTGATAACTGCGAGAAGTCCCGCTCGGTGCTAACGCGACTGACACAATCCAATCGTATCCGCGTGCGCGAATCAGGCGGCACAGAGCGGGTGCTCCCGGAAGAAGAACGCCAGCGGCGCATCAACGAGGCCCAGGAAGGTATCGCCACCAACTGCGACAGCCTCGATAGCTGAGGGCGCACGATGACGGATGCACCGCTAACCGTTGGCGGCCTGGTCTACCCGGGCTTCGAGATGCTGGACCTGTTCGGTCCGCTGGAGATGTTCTCCATGCTGGGACCGGAGCGGGCCAGGATTCTGATCATCGGCGAAGGTAGCGCCGCCGTACCCTCTGCGATGGCGATGGACCTCACCAGCGGGCCGAAGGTCCAGCCAGACTGCACATTCGACAGCGCACCCGGCGTGGACGTGCTGCTCGTACCAGGTGGGTTCGGCACCCTTCCAGCGTTGGAAAACGACGCACTACTCAACTTCATCCAACGACAGGCGGAGACTGCCCGGATCGTCGCGTCGGTGTGTACCGGTTCGGTGCTCCTGGCCCGCGCCGGTGTGCTCAACGGCCGCCGTGCCACATCCAACAAACAGCTCTTCGCCCGTGCCACCGCCGAGCAAGCCCCTGTAACCTGGGTGGAAAACGCCCGTTGGGTGGAAGACAGCAAATTCTTCACATCCTCCGGCGTGTCTGCGGGTATGGACATGGCGCTCGCCGTCATCGCCCACCTGCTGGGCGAGGAAGCCGCCGAGCGAACCGCGACTGCAGCGGAATACACCTGGCACAGAGACGCGAATTCCGATCCCTTCGTGTCACATCTGAACGAGCTGGCGGACCTCGTCAGCTAGGCGTCACCGCACAATGTAGTTGTGTCCGGAAACAGACCGTCCGAACTCGAGACAGGAGTCTTTGGAGCGGCCTCGCCAGGGTCAACCCCTGCGTCAAACCGCTCGCAGTGCTCAGCCGTGCTGTTCCAGCTTCTTGGGAACTGAAAAGAAACCCGTGCGGCGTTTCTTCGCGGGTGCTTCCCGCGCTTCCGCTTTCAGGCGGCAGCTGTAGCAGGAAAGCACCGGGATCATGGCGAAAGCGGCCATGAGCAGGCTGAACGCTTCGCGCGCCTGCATGCCCCGATACCACTGGCTATGCAGCTCAGGCGCCAGGGAGAAAAAACCCGCGAAGTAGAAAAACATGCACATGGTCGCCAGCACCGCGAAGGTACGCGCCACGAGCATGCTCATCGACGGAAGGAGGGTGAGAAAGGCCAGAGCCGAACCTGCGGCAAAGGCGACAGCGGAACCGAGACTATCCGGCATAGTGAAGTGCAGGATGGCAAGCGCAGCGAGCGCCAGGCCGATAGCACCGTTGACTATATGCATAGATCGATTCGCTCCATCGCTTTGTAACCTGCCTCAATTTCGCAGCGCTATCGGGCCCTGTCAACGAGTACTGGCGCATCTAGCTACCGCTCGACTTACCATTCCCGTCGCACTCGACCGCCGCTGAGTAACAGGATCATGACCCTGTTACCACTAGTGACACCACCGATTATTCAACAGTTCTCGGGAGAAAAGGTAACGTTTCTCACCGCTTTTTATAGAAAATATACATAACAAACCTGCTTTTTAAGCCAAAAAGCAGGTTTGCTGCCTTTCAACGCCCAACTTGCCCCCAGCGCTAGATGTCCCAGCCGGGCAAGCCTTCGTCGAGCTGCACGCCGAAGCTGTTGAGCGCCATCGACACCAGGTTGTACTGGCCCACAGTAAACACCAGATCCATGAGTTGCTGGGTGTTCAAGTGCCCACTCAAGCCCTGCCACGTGGCATCACTGACATGCGCATCGCTATGCAGCTCGTCTGTTGCCTGCAGCAGCAGACGATCGAGATCGCTGAGGCCCGGTGTTTCGGGGCCGGTTTTTGCGGTGCGGATCTCGTCGTCCGTCATACCGGCTGCGCGCGCGATCTGCACGTGCTGCCCCCACTCATACCCCGCCTGGCAAAGAAAACCGATACGCAGAATGACAAGCTCGCGTTCACGTACCGCCAGGGTGGATTTGCCGAGGATGTGATTGGCAAACACCATCCAGCGTTTCGCCAGCGCAGGATGGTTGGTGAGCGTTTTGAATATGTTGAAGATGCGCCCCTGCTCAACAAACGGGCGCATGATCTCCCGTGCTTCATCGTTCCAGTCTTCACTCTCAA
>JAUILW010001033.1 GCA_030432795.1 Gammaproteobacteria bacterium | reverse complement strand
TGAGGCTTGCGATTGCAGTCGTTGGCGAGCCGATGGAAATCGGCGTTGCCGGACTTGCCTTCGCCGAACCAGCCGATGGCGGCCCGACGGTCGCGGCGGCCAAAGCCGAACTCCCGCATCAACCGTTCGGCGTAAGCGATGTGCGCTTCGGTGACGCGGCCGCAGGATTTGCTGATCCGCCCCATGGCACTGAAGCAGTAACGCAGGTACGGCCGCTGGGCTGACCGCGCGAAGACACGCACCAGCTGCTGTGCGCTGCGCTCGTAGGTACGGCGTATGCGTTCAAGTAGCGACATGATCCTATGAGCATAGGCGAATCGCTGTTTAGCGCACGGCCTCGTACTGTGACAGTGTGCCGATATCGTGCCACTCGCCGAGGTGCTCCTGGCCGCTTACCTGGCCGGCATCCACGGCTTCGAAAAAAAGATCCCGCCACGAGAACGGCGGCGTCGGTGCGCCGTCAAAGAGGCTGGGGCTGACCACGCCGATGCTGCAATACACATGGGATTCGCCGCGCCGCAGCACGCGACCGTGCGCGTAGTCGAAGTCGCCGTGGGCGCGCCAGGCCGGCGTTGGCGTGACCACCATGTGCACCAGGTCGTCGCCGAGGCGGGTGGGTAAGCAGGCGAAATCGAAGTCCGTGAGGATGTCTGCATTGACCACGAGAAACGGCGCCTCGCCAAGCCAGGGAAGCGCCGCCACGACGGTTCCTCCGGTATCGAGCAGCTGTGGTTCCGTTGCGTAACGGATACGCGCACCGAACCGCCCGCCGGTGCCGATGCTCTGCTGGATCTGCGCACCGAGA
Organism: Gammaproteobacteria bacterium; assembly: GCA_030432795.1. GTDB lineage: Bacteria > Pseudomonadota > Gammaproteobacteria > Pseudomonadales > Azotimanducaceae > SYFY01. The sequence goes on along the minus strand of JAUILW010001033.1, from coordinate 291 downwards.
TGGTGGGTATTGATGGATATGTCCACAAACCCCGCCGCCACCAGCTGCTCGACCAGACGATGGGCCAGCGGTTTGCCGCGCACCGGTAAGAGTGGCTTCGGTGTGTGCTCCGTAAGCGGCCGCAGGCGCGTGCCGAGCCCTGCAGCCATGAGCAGGACCTTCATGTTGGCGCCTCTGTGTCCGCGAGTTCGGCAAGCCAATCCCCGAAGCCGCTGAGCCATGTGTAGCGCTTCGCGGTGCGAGCGGCGTGGCGCAGTACCGGGGTGACGTAGGGCAGGTGCGTGTCTTTGC
>JAUILW010001032.1 GCA_030432795.1 Gammaproteobacteria bacterium | reverse complement strand
CTGCATGGAGGCAACGGCGCGCTCGGCGATGACCTTACGCAAACGACTCATCGGCACTGATGTGCCGCGAAGAGCGGACGCTTCAACGACCGTGGGAGCAGTCACTGGTGCGGGTGCGGCACCTCCACCAGCCTTGGCCAGCACGTCCTCTTTACGGATGCGACCTCCGACACCAGTGCCGGTAACGCTGGCGAGATCCACACCGTGGTCGTTCGCAAGCTTCCGGACAATGGGGGTGACGTAGGGCATCGCACGCGAGCCGGTAGGAACCGGCTGTGGCAAACCAGCAGGAGCCACGGCAGGAGCAGGTGCAGGCGCAGGAGGAGCAACGGCGGGTGGAGCTGCAGCCGGAGCCGGTGCCGCAACAGGGGGTGCCGGGGGTGCTGCCACGGGTGGTGCTGCCGGAGCAGCTGGGGCTTCCACAACAGGAGCCGCGACTGGCTCAGGCGCTACAGCTGGCTCAGGAGCCGCAACTGGCTCAGGTGTGGGAGCCGCAGCAGGAGCTGCAGCTTCAGGAGCGGCCGGAGCGGCGGCGGCACCACTGCCATCGCCGACTCGGACGAGGACGGCGCCAACCTCCACGGTCTCGTCCTCCGCCACAAGAATCTCTTCGATCACGCCAGCAATAGGAGAGGGAATCTCGGTGTCGACCTTGTCGGTGGAGATTTCTACTAAGGGCTCATCCACGGCAACAGTGTCGCCAACATTCTTCAGCCAGCGCGTCACGGTGCCTTCGGTGACGCTTTCGCCGAGGGCGGGGAGGGTTACATCTTGACTCATGGTGGTGGGTCTCCTTGTGAGAGGTGGTGTGGGTGACTACATCGCGTGCAGGGGTTTGCCTGCGATGGCCATGAACGCTTCTCCGAGCGCTTCGTTTTGGGTGGGGTGCGCGTGGAGCAACGGTGCGACATCTTCGGGGTACGCATCCCAGTTGACAGCCACCTGGGCTTCGCCAATCAGCTCACCCACGCGGGCGCCAATCATGTGAACACCCAGGATGGGGCCATCGACCTGGCGAATCACCTTGATAGAGCCCGCGGTTTCCAGAATGTGGCTCTTACCGTTCCCTGCGAGGTTGTAGTCGTAGACCGCTACGGCGG
>JAUILW010001031.1 GCA_030432795.1 Gammaproteobacteria bacterium | reverse complement strand
AGTCACCGCGGAAGGCTGTGTGATGATCGACCTCACACCGGCAGCCATCGGCCCGTTTTGCGTACCACCCGTGAACCTGGCGGAAGCGGTGGCAGCACAGCAGATGAACGTGAACATGGTGACCTGCGGCGGCCAGGCGACGATCCCCCTCGTGGCGGCGGTGAGCCGCGTGCAGAAGGTGGCCTACGCCGAGATCGTGGCCACAGTGAGCTCCCGATCCGCGGGGCCGGGTACGCGTAAGAACATCGACGAGTTCACCCGCACCACGGCGAAAGGCCTGGAGGTGGTGGGCGGGGCTGCGCAGGGCAAGGCCATCATCATCATCAACCCGGCGGAGCCGCCGCTGATCATGCGCGACACCGTGCACTGCCTTACGGAAGATCTGCCCGACGAAGCGGCGATAGAAGCCTCCGTCCGCGAGATGATCCGTGACGTGCAGACCTACGTGCCCGGCTACACGCTGAAGAACGGCCCGGTGTTCGACGGTAACCGTGTGTCGATCTACATGGAGGTGGAAGGGCTCGGCGACTTCCTGCCGAAGTATGCGGGCAACCTCGACATCATGACCGCGGCGGGCCTGAAAACGGCGGAGATGTACGCCGAAGAAATACTCGCCGGGCGCTTTCAACCCCGCGGCGGCAACTGAGGAGCGACACCATGGATCTCAACGGCAAGAAGATCACCGTGCACGACATGTGCCTGCGCGACGGCATGCACCCCAAGCAGCACAAGATCACGGTGGACGAAATGGTGACCATCGCCCGGGCGATGGACCAGGCGGGCATGCCGCTCATCGAGGTGACCCACGGCGACGGGCTGGGTGGCGCTTCAGTGAATTACGGCTTTCCGGCGGCTTCCGACGAGGAGTACCTCACGGCGGTATGCAAGGCGGTCACCAACACCCGCGTGTCGGCGCTTCTGTTACCGGGCATCGGTACCGTAGACCACCTGAAGATGGCGGTGGATTGCGGTATCTCCACCATCCGCGTGGCCACGCACTGCAGCGAGGCGGATGTCTCCGAGCAGCACCTGACCATGGCGGCGAGCATCGATGGCCTGGATACCGTGGGATTTCTCATGATGGCGCACATGATCCCGCC
>JAUILW010001030.1 GCA_030432795.1 Gammaproteobacteria bacterium | reverse complement strand
CAGGCAGCGTGCGCACCTTCAGCAGCGCCTTGTAGATGCCCTTGGTCTGCTTCCAGCCGGTGTTGCCTGACAGGTCTCTCCACGCCTTGCGGCGGAAGCGCGCCGGGTCGATGGGATAGTCCTGATAGTTCGGCAGGTCCGGATCATCGCGGGTGCCGGCGAGGCGGTGGTGCGCCAGATGGCCGCGCGCGTAGGCGTGCATGTTGTTGAATGTGGGCGGTGCGGCAAACCAGGTGCCGAAGAAGTCGTTGAGCTTACGGGTCTTGAACAGCGTGCCGTGGCCGCACTCGTGCACCAGCACGCCGAAGCCGAGCTGCCGGCCGCCGAACAGGATCAGCGCCAGCAGAATGGTCAGCGGGTTCGGCCAGATGGCCATCGTAGCGAAGATGGCGATGGTCAGGGTGTAGTTCACAACGAACAACCATGCGGCTTTCCAGTTGCTGCGGGTGCCGATGCGTTCGAGCTCTTGTGTGCTGAGTGCGTCTTTCACGTTCATCAGGCGGTCTCCTGTATCAGCTGCGGTCGTGGCATGTGGTGTAAGGCGTCGGCTTTGCCGGCAGCCCAGATGTCTTTGCCCTGTGCGTCGTAAGCGAGCATGGCCTGCCACAGTTGGCGTCGAGGTTCGGCATCGAGCCAGGCGGTGGGCAGAAGTGGATCTTTGGCGAGCAGATGAATCATCTCGCCGCCGAGGCGAAAGCACTCCAGCCGCGCCTCATCGAGCGGCATATGCGGCAACGCTGCTGCGCTGGCCTGCAGGCGTGCCAGGCTGGCGCGGTAGGTGGCCTCGATTGCGCCGGGTTGCCAGAGTTGCTGCCAGGTGTGCGTGGGGCCTTCCGGGCTGCCTTTCAGCAGCAGCACGTCGGTTTCCAGGCCAATGCTTTGTGCCAGCGTGCGTAGCTCTGAAACGCTGAGCGACAGGTTTGCCGGGCGGCCGAACAGATGGTTGCGCAGCGGACGAAAGCCGAGCGCGTGTAGCGTCCAGACGCTCTTCGCTGCTTCACCCTGCAGGTGGGCGAATAGCCACGTCTCCCCGTCCCAGGCGCTCACCCGCGCTTCGCCTTCGCGCCAGCGCTCGACAAACTGATTCAGAGCGTCAGTTTG
>JAUILW010001029.1 GCA_030432795.1 Gammaproteobacteria bacterium | reverse complement strand
ACTGGTGCGTCGTTGATAGGGGTGATATCCACCACCGTACTGCCGACGGCTAGCAATTCTCCCGGAGCGCCCTGATCGACGACGCTGTTGCCGCCGTCGTTGAATGTCCAGTCGAGCTGCACACTGGCGGGTGGCGCGTCGCTCGTGTTTGCATAGGCAATCGATCGCATCGTCTCGTTGACCTGAGCGTTGGTCGTGCCGGACGCGAACGTCAGACTGAGTTGCCCACCGGATTGCGAGTAGCTGCCAATGGTGGCAGCGGACAGAATGATGTTGCCGCCGCTGAGTGACAGGTTGCCCGTGGCGCTGAATTGGTCGGTGCTGTTGGCGCCGCCGTTGCGGGCGAGTGTCAGGGTCGCGCCACCGAACTCGTTCAGGTTGCTGAGATCTTCGTCGAAGATGCGTACGTCGGTGTCGAGCACCACGGCAGTGCCGTTCTCCGTGAACGTTGGATTACCGTCTAGGGAGTTCTCGTAGCCGAAGTAGTTGATATCCAGACTGCCATCGATGTTGAATCGAACGGCAGCCGCCTGATCGACAGAGCCGTTGTTCGTGGTACCTGCACCGACGATGAGACCAGTATCGGTGATGAACAGCGCATTGAGAACGTCTGAGAACCCACCATCATGTGTGGCGAGTCCGCTGCTCCCGAAAGTGCTGTCCAGTGAGCCATCGGTATTGAAGCGCAGGATCGCAAAGTCGTTGTCGTGTGTTGCGGAAACCACAATTCTGCCGTCGTCCTGCAGTGCCAGATCCGAAGCGGAGAGATTGCCAGCCAATGCGCTGGTCGTGGCGATACCGCCGCTGCCGAATGTACCGTCCAGCACGCCGGTGCTGGTCAGACGCACCAGAGCGGCTTCGCCACTGGTAGTGTCCGTCCCCACCAGGAGGATGTTGCCGGCGTCGTCCAGCGTGACTTTCCCGCCGGTGTCGGCAGACCCGGTGCCGATGTCTACGGACACGCGGCCACTGGTTCCGAAGGACGCATCGAGTGTGCCATTGGTGTTGTATCGGAGCAGGAGCAGATCCTGGCCGGTGCCGCTGTTACCGTAGGCGGCCACCAGAATCTTACCGTTGGCATCGATCGCCACGCCCGAGCCG
>JAUILW010001028.1 GCA_030432795.1 Gammaproteobacteria bacterium | reverse complement strand
GTCTGTCCCGCCTGAAGGCCATTCGTAGCGAGCTGGTGCACGATGACATCGTAGGTGCCCGCCTCCGTAGCGTTCTGAAAGCGGGATACGATGATCTGCTCGTCGCTCGCTCGACTGGAATCGCCGACCAGGGCCTGAACGCCCTCCGGGTCCGATAGCAGCGCATTGGTGAGCTGGGTGGTGCTCAGCTTGAGCGCAAAGTTGTTGTTCTGATCTGTTGACACACCGAGGTCGACCATCGCCCGCAGCCCACCGTTGTCCAGTTCAGCAACGCTCGCCGTGAGAATGCGCCGCATCTGCGTGCGTAGACCCCGCACGGTGGAGTCGCCCATAAGGAGGGCTCCACTGCCGGCATCCTCATCAAAAGCCGTCAGCTGGTCGAGCAGCGCTTTCACATCATTGAACGCGTCAACGAATGTCTGCACGCGCTCGACTACAGCGTCATTGTCCTGATTGATCCCTAGCGTGACGGGACTCTCGGTAACAGACAATGCGTTGAGCGTGACCCCTGGGATCACCTCATTGATCGTGTTCTCTTCACGGCGCACGGATATGCCGTCGACGATCAACACCGCATCCTGCGCGGCGACGTTCTGCGTGAGGTGCGTACCAGGCGTACTTGCAGCGGCGTTGAAAGCAAGCGATGAAAGCCCTGCGGTCGCCCCTTCCGTGACGGTGATCTCCAGGCTGTTGTCGGCTCCGGCCCTGCTGCTCGTGAGCACCAGCACATAGCCATCTCCATCATTGACGATGGCCGCGGTAACGCCCGCAGCCGCTTCGTTGATGGCATCGCGCACGCCGGTCAGCGTTCTGCTTCCCTCGCCGATCTGGATGGATACCGCCGCCCGTTCGGTGTTTTCAGTGAAGGTGTCGTAGTTGCCATCGACGTCCAGTGTCGTGGTACCGAATCGGATATCCAACGTACCGTCGCCAACGACTGACTCCAAGTCGTCGAATCGTATGCTGGCAAGCGTCGCCTTGCGCGCCAGCGATTGCACTTCCACTGTGTGCACGCCCACTTCCGCACTTGTGGCTGCCGTTGCCGTCAACGCTGTTGCATCCGATGACGTGGTGGTGTTGCTGATGAGACCGCCGGTACCAG
>JAUILW010001027.1 GCA_030432795.1 Gammaproteobacteria bacterium | reverse complement strand
CATAGAGAACCGCGGAGTCCTCGGGCAGCTGACGATACGCGATTCGCGCGTGTCGCTTGGCCTCCTCAGTGGCGCCGATGGGCAAACCGCCCCACAGCACACCGGTGGCTAGGCCAATCGCCATACCAGCATGGGCCAGCGGATAGTCCGGATCGACGGCTAGCGCCTGTTCAAAGCATTCGAGGGAACGGGCCGGCACCGGATCTGGGGCATCGACGAATAATCGGTACCAACCTTCCTGCCAGGCGCGCCAGGCGGGCGCCTGCTCGTGGCCCGCATGTTCCTGAATCTCCGACAGGCGAATTCTCGGCTCCAGCTGCGCGCAGATGGCCACGGCAAGATCATCGTCGATGGCTTTGAGTTCCGAGGCGTCGCGCTCGAACCGCTTTGACCACATGCCGCGTCTGTTTACCGCATCCACCAGCTGCGCTGTGACGCGCACGGCGCCGCTTGCACCGGCGCGAATGCTGCCCTCGAGCACGTAGCGCACGCCGAGCTCGTCGGACACCTGGCGGCTATCGGGGAGCGCGTGGAGGTAATGGCGGGTACTCGAGTTCGATACTACGAACAGCTCCGGCAAACGGGACAGATGCAGGTTGATGTCTTCCGCCAGAGCCTCGGCGAGTTCTTCGTGTTCGGGCTGGCCGGTGAAGTTGGCAAATGGCAGCACGGCAATGGAGGGGCGTGCGGTGTACAGGTTAGGCGCCTGCCAGTTGGCTTCAGCGGCTATCGACTCGCCGGTGGGTGCGGCGGGTTGACGCCGAAGACTGGCCATCACTTCTCTTCCGAGCGAGTCTCCCAGGCGCTGACGGTCGAGTATTGCAAATGCTCCGTAGGTGGGCGCGCTGCCACCGGCGAGCACGATCAGCGTGGCTTTTGCGGCGTTGCTGCAATAGTTGAGTGCCTCTTCGAAAAAGGTACTGTCGTTGCTGTGTTCGGTGGCGTAGAGGACCACACCATCAGCGGTGGTGAGCTGCCGCATGGCTGCCCAATCCGAGTGATCGGTGTCTTCGCTGATGACGCGGACGGACATCTGCTCTGCGGCGAGGAGTGCGGCATCCGCGCGTGCCACCGCTAAGTCTGCCGCTGCGCACACGCACAC
>JAUILW010000230.1 GCA_030432795.1 Gammaproteobacteria bacterium | reverse complement strand
ACCTGAAAGACCGCGCCGCCTTTGCCGAGCTGGTGCGGCGGCACCAGCAGCGCATCTGGTTGTTCCTCAGGCGGCTCACCGGCAACGATGCCGCCGAAGCGGAAGACCTCGCGCAGGAAACGTTTCTACAGGCCTGGCGCAAGCTGCACCAGTTCAAGGGCGATGGCCGCTTCGGCGCGTGGCTGTCGAGCCTCGCCTACCGGCAGTTCCTCATGAGCCTGCGCAAATCGCGTCCGGAGATTCTGCCGGAGCTGCCCGAGGTGGCGGTGACGCTCAGCCTCGACGCCGGTTCGGAGCTGGAGCGGCTGCTCAGCCACGTGTCGCAGGAAGAGGGCGTATTGCTCACCATGAGCTACGCCCTCGAACTCACCAACCAGGAAATCGGCGATATCGTCGGCCAGCCGGTTGGTACCGTAAAATCACGCATACACCGCGCCCGCCGCAAGATTGCCGAGGCGGTGGGCGCCGACTCGTCGGCGCGTAAGGAGGTTGCCTGTGGATGAACCCGTAGATGATCTGTTGCGCTCGGCGTTTCGCCGGGAGCTCGCCGCTGCACCGGAACTTGCGCAGGTAGTGCTCGACCGGCTTGCCGCGCGCGAACGTAAGCGCCTGGGCTGGCTGGCGCTGGCAGCGGTTGCCGCGCTCTGCGCCGCGGTCGGCATCCTGTGGGCGTTGACACCAGCGATTGGTGCGCCGATTACCAACCTGGCGCTGAGCTTCACGGGTCAAGTGGCGGCAGCGCCGTTCGCGGTGTCGCTGGCGCTCCTTTGCCTCCTGGCGCCATGGCTGGTGGCGTTTCTGGACGAACCCATTTGAATGTGATCGACGTTCTTCGAGGCGCTGTTGATTGAGCTCAGGGATGTGCAGGACGCAGATTTCGACAGCGTCAGAATCATCCGCGGCGATGGTGCTGACGTGGGCATGCTCAAGGCACTTGAGGAGCCGGCGGGTTGGAAGCCGGTGCAGATTCAGCTCCTTTCGCAGTTTCAAGGGCAGGGCATCGGCACGCAGGTCATATCCACACTGATTGATCAGGCCTGCGCCGCGGGCGTACCTCTATCCTTGAGCGTGCTGAAGGTAAACCCGGCGAAGCGCCTTTACGAGCGGCTGGGATTCACCGTTGTCGAGGAGAAGACATTTGCCTATGAGATGCGGATTGGGTAGTTAGTCAGGTCAGGTACTACCTTCCAACACGCGGCGGATATCGTCCGCCGCCCGCAACCGGACACGAGCCATGGCCGAGCACTACCGAATCTGTTCCATCTGTGAAGCCGGCTGTGGCTTACGCCTGGAGGCGGACGGGCGCCGCGTGGTGGAGATTCGCGGCAACACCGACGATGTGTTCTCCCAGGGCCACAGCTGTGCCAAGGGCCTTGCGCTCGCGGAGCTGGATGCAGACCCGGACCGGCTGAGAACACCGCTCATCCGCGAGGGGAATGGGTTTCGCGAGGCGAGCTGGGATGAGGCGTTTCGGTACATCGGGGAGCGGCTGGAGACGGTGCGCCGAGCGTACTCTGATCAGAGCGTGGCGGCGTACATCGGCAACCCCACGGCGCACAATGTCGGACTTTCCTTCGGCATGAGCACCTTTCTGGGTGCCCTCGGCACCCGGCAGATCTACAGTGCCGGCACCGTCGATCAGGTGCCCAAGCAGCTCGCCTGCGAGCTGCTCTTCGGCAACGACATGGCCATTCCTGTGCCTGACATCCTGCGGGCAGACTACGTGCTCATGCTCGGCGCCAACCCGGTGGTGTCCAACGGCAGCCTCTGGCTCGTCCCGAAGGTGCGCGACCGCATCCGCGAGCTCAAGGCCCGTGGTGGGCGGCTGGTTATTGTGGATCCGCGCCGCACCGAGAGCGCGCGGCTTGCCCACACCCACCACTTCATTCGCCCCGGCAGCGATGCCTGGCTGCTGGTCGCACTCATACAGCGGCTGCGCGAATCGGGTGCTGCATTGCCGCCGGGCTATCCGATTGCCGGCTGGCAAGCGCTGATGACAAGCCTGGACACGGTGCGTGTCGAGGATGCCTGCACGCGAACGGGCCTGGCGCTGTCGACCATCGACGATCTCGCTCGAGAGCTGCTCGCCGCACGGAACCCCGTGGTGTATGGCCGCGTTGGCACTACCCTGCAGCGCTTCGGCACGCTCACGAGCTTTCTCGTGGAGATACTCAACCTCCTCCTAGGCGCGCTGGATCGGGAAGGCGGGGCGATGTTTCCGGAGCAGCCGTACCACATGCCGTTCCGTCCGAGCGATGGTGTGCATCGCGGTCGATATGCATCGCGCGTGTCCGCATACCCGGAGGTGCTCGGCCAGATGCCGGTGGCGGCGCTGGCGGAAGAGATCGACACGCCCGGCGACGGGCAGGTGCGTGCGTTATTCTGTTTCGCTGGAAACCCTCTGGTGAGCAATCCCGACAGCCGGCGGCTTGAGCGGGCCCTGGAATCGCTCGAACTCCTCGTGTGTGTGGATCTCTACCACAACGAAACATCGCGCTTCGCGCACGTGATCCTGCCTGGCACCTCGCCGTTCGAGGAAGGGCACTACGATCATTTCCTCGGCGCCATGGGCTATCGTAACGCTGCGCGCTACTCGCCGCCGGTCTTTGCGCCGGAGCAGCCGGACGAGTGGCAGGTGGGCTTGAGCCTGGCCTTTGCCAGCCGCCATGGGCGCGGCCCGTCGCCAGCGGAGCTTGCCGAGACGGAGGATGCGGTGGTGGCCGGCGCGGTAAGTGCCCTGATCGCCGACCCTTCCAGCGGTATACACGGCGCCGACCTGCAGTCCGTCATGGCGGCCATCGAGCCCGAGCGCGGGGTAGAGCGGTTGCTCGATCTCGGGGTGCGGGCAGGGCGATATGGCGATCACTTCGGTCGGCGTGAAGGGCTCACGCTTGCGCAGATGGCGGCGCAGCCCAACGGCATCGATCTCGGCATGCCGCGGGCTGGTCGCTTGAACGAGGTGCTGCAACATCCCGGTGGCCACATCGACGCGGCGCCGGCGCTCATACTCGAGGACCTTGCGCGCCTCACCCAGAGCCTGCCGACGGAAGGGCTGGTGCTGGTGGGGCGGCGCAGCACCCGCATGAACAACTCCTGGTTGCGGAACCTGCCCATGCTTGCTGGAGGCACCGCCCTGTGCACGCTGCACATGCACCAGCAGGATGCTGCGGAGCACAGCTTGGAAGATGGTGATGTGGTGTGCATCCGCTCTGCTACGGGTGAAGTGCAAGCACCTGTAGAAATCACCGATTCCATGATGCCGGGCGTAGTGAGCCTGCCGCATGGTTTCAGCGAGGCACAGAACCTGCGCCAGCGTCGTACGCGGCCAGGGGCCAACTACAACGTGCTGGCAGCGGCCGGCGAGGTGGACGTGCCGAGCGGTACCAGTGCGCTGAACGGCATCAGCGTAGCGGTTACCCGGCTTGTGGAGACCGCATGATCACCTGCGTCATTGACTACCAGATCGATCCCTACAAGCTCGCTGAGTTTCGGCAGTACTGCGAGATGTGGTTGCCGCTCATAGAGAAGTTCGGCGGCACACATCATGGATACTTTCTGCCCAAGGAGGGCGCGAGCGACAGAGCGCTCGGCCTGTTCTCATTCGATTCGCTGGCAGATTACGAACGTTACCGAGCAGACTCCCGCGATGATCCGGAGTGCAGGCGGGCTTCGCAATTTGCAGCGGAGACCCGGTGCATCGTTCGCCTGGATCGCCAGTTCATGGATCCGATGCTTCCAGGCACGATCCGATGACCACCATCTATCTGGTTACCCACACGGAATCGACCCACCACCTGGACGATCTGGTCGGCGGCTGGTTCGACTCCGAGCTCACCGAGCGGGGGCACAAGCAGGCGCAGGCGGTCGCCGCGGCGCTTGCGCAGCGGTGCAAGCGGGCGTTGGTCTACTCGTCAGATCTGGCGCGGGCGACGCAGACCGCCACCCCCATCGCCGCTGCGTTGGCCGGAGAGATCACTACGTCCGCAGACTTGAGAGAGTTGAGCTGCGGCATCGCAGAGGGCCGGCCGCAGAGCTGGCTCGATGCGCGCATTCAGTTTCCGCCGAAGGATACGACGAGGATAGATCACCGCATCGTCGAGGGTGCGGAGTCCCGTCGGGATGTGGCGGTGCGTACCGCACGGTTTGTCAGTGGGTTGCTTGACCAGGCGCCGGATACTGCGGTGGTGGTCACCCACGGATTTGCTGCGTCTTTCGTTGTGGCGGCCTGGCTTGGCATGCCCAGTGAAGCGGCAGCGTATGTGGAGTTTGAGTTCAGTCCGGGTGGCATCACCACGCTCGAGATGCGGGCACCCTGGGGCAACCGAACGCTTTTGTCGTTGAATGAAACTCGGCACCTTGATGGTCTTTGAAAGCTAACAGGCTGCTGAAGAAGCAGCCTGGTATCCCGGCCAGGGACGGACGGGCCGCGAACCAAGCACGTAAGTGCTTGATTCGGCGTGAGCGGGCGACAGCCCGCGGTCGCTGAAAAAGTACAGGAAGTACTTTTTCAACACCCTGCTAAGGCCAATAGCCGTGGGTGCGCTACGGCTTGGATAAGCGCCGACGTATCTCCGCATGCCGCGCCCGCGACATGTCATACGGCCAGAAGATCCACAGCCCCACGCCGGCCATCCCCACGGTGGCGACGCTCGCGAGACCGTAGTTCCACAGCACATCACCCGGCACCTCGCCGGGTTGTGCGTTCGTCGGGAAGCCCACCACATCGAGAATGATGCCGGCGGCGAAGCTGCCCACCGCCGTGGTGCACTTCAGCGCGAAGTTGTGGCTGCCGAAGTACACGCCCTCCTGGCGGCGTCCGTGCCGCAGTTCGTGCTCGTCGGCGATGTCTCCCATCATGGAGATGCCGCTCACGGCGGCGTGGATGATGGCGGCAAATCCGATGAGCTGGGCGATGATGAGTAGTGTGCGTACGGCCATCGGGTCTTCTGGGGCGAGATCCAGGAGTTTGGCCGCCACCGGCAGCGTTGCCGCCGCGGTGTAGGTCACCACGCCGATGATCAGGGTCATGCGTTTGTCGAGCCATCGGTGAAAGGGGCCGAGCAGCGCCAGGCCCAGCAGGCCGCCGATGATGCCGGCGTACTGGATGTACTCGATGCTCTGGGTATCCAGCACCCAGAAAAAGGTCTTGGTGTGCATGGCAAGGCCGGAGTGCACACCCATGAAGATGGCGAAGATCAGCGAGCCCCAGAACAGCGCGAAAAAGGCGCGGTTCTGCAGCGCATCGTAGATGTCGCGATAGATGCGACGCAGGGTAAACGGCGGATGATCCTCAGCGGTGCGGCTCAGCTTTGGGAGCAGCGGCAGGGTGCCGAGGGTGCTGAGGAGCATGAGCACGACCATCAGCACCGCGCTCACCAGGGCGAACTCGAAGTAGGGTTCGCGCGTGAGTTGTGGGCTTGGCGTATCGGGGGTTGCCACCATGATGACGTTCCAGGTGAGCACCACGAGCAGCAGGGTGGCTGCCATGCCCGCCGCCTGGCGCACCGCGGCGATGATGGTGCGCTCCTGGTAGTCGCTGCTCATCTCCGCGCCCAGCGCCAGGTACGGCACGTGGAAGAACGTTAGCGCTGTGCGGCACAGCACGGCGAACACCGTCAACCAGACAAACAGGCCGAACTCCCCAAGCCCTTCCGGGGGCCAGAACAGGGCGAAGAAGGTGAGGCCCATGGGCAGAATGCTCGCAAACATAAAGAGGTGCCTGCGGCCGTAGCGGTGGCGAAAGCCGTCAGACAGGGAGCCCACCGCAGGGTCGCTGACGGCGTCGAAGGCCAGCGCAATGGCGATGGCGAGCCCTGACAGGGAGCCGGACACGCCGAGCACCTGGTTGTAGTAGAGCAGCAGCAGATTGCCGAACGCGAAGTTTTTCACTGACTCGGCCGCCTGCCCTGCGCCGA
>JAUILW010001026.1 GCA_030432795.1 Gammaproteobacteria bacterium | reverse complement strand
GCTGGCCAACGCTTGGACAGCCAGGTGTCTCTGATGCTCGTCTGATAGGCATTCTCGAACGTCGCCCGATCGACTTGTGGATCCGGTATGAGCACCACTGCCCCATCGAACCCCGCCGGCGGCGCCATCGCCTCGAGGATGTTGCCGCCGATCTGCACCCGTTCGCCCGGGGCCAGCTCGACGCTGCCACGCGCCTCGCCGTCGACCAGCAGCGTGTTGCCGCGCGTGGCTTTGATCTGCAACTTGCCGCCCGAAGCGCGCAGCTCCGCATGGCTGCCGGCTACCTGCTCGCCGAGCAGCTGAATGGCCTGGTCCTGCCGGCTGCCAACGGTGACCACAGGCAGGGAAAGATCGCGGTCCTGAAACTCCGTTCCCTGGTCGAGCGCCGCGCGCATTTCTCTGAGCAGAATATCCACGGCAACTACCAGTAAAAGAACGTAGTGATGATGTGCACCGCCAGCGCGCCCAGCAGCGCAATGGTGAGCGGCACATGGATGTACAACCAGATCTGCAACCACCCCTGCAGCCGGATATCCTTACGCAACCGACGCAAGATGGTCTGCCGCCGACACAGCACGCTGAGCAGTTCTTCAAGCGCAACCACCTCCTGGGCCTTCTCAGACCGCGGAATGAGCTCTGCAACCATGTCGATGGTGATCTGCTGATCTGGATTGGGTTGCGGTTTGCCATCGCCAAGCGCAACCAGAGAACCGTCCCGCGCCAGAAGCTGGTCGCGCAGGCCGCCACCTATGGCGGTGCGTTCGATACTGCTGATCACTGCCTGTTGCACGCTCGGCGAGCTCTGACGCGCAAGCGCCATGCCGCGTTTGTTCAGCTCGTAGAGTTCGGCAAACAACGACTCCCTGGAGCCGCCGGCGCGGTTGTCTGAAAGACTTCGCGGGTAGTTGATGTAGACGTACAAGCCGTAGAAACCGCTGAAGATCACCAGGCACATCAGCACATAGGACAGCGTGTGCACGTTCCAGCCGAACTGCAGGGCACTATGCAGCGAGGCGATGATCAGACAAGCCGTACCGAGATAGACGTGTGCAGATGTCCAACCTCGCACCGTACCGAGTGAGGAACGGTAGCTGCGCTTGCGCACGC
>JAUILW010000229.1 GCA_030432795.1 Gammaproteobacteria bacterium | reverse complement strand
GTCACCGCGTAAGTGTTCACATCCCCCGCCTGCGGCGTCCAGTTGAACGTGCCGCTACCGCCGCCGTTGTCCGTGAAGTTCGCGCCTGCCGGCAGCGCCGGCGTGCTGCTGACGATGCTCAGCACCAGTGGCGCCGGACCATCGGCGTCCGTCGCCGTCACAGCGAAGTTGAGGTTGTTGCCCACCGACACCGCGCGGTTGCCGATCGGGTTCAGCACTGGCGCCTGGTTACCCTGCACGGAGAGCGCCGCCGCCTGTATGGCGATATTGCCGCCCGATCCGGCATTCTGCGTGTGCGTCACCGTCAGCGTCTGACCGGCGCTGTCCGCCAGATACACCAGCGTAATCACGTAATGGCTGACGCCCGACGCCGAGTTCAGCGCGAACGTGTACGGCGCCGCACTGCCATCGCTCAGTGTCGCCGTAACCGTGCTGTTCGACGTCGCGCCGCCCAGGTACAGCTTCAGCGTGCGCTGCGTCGTCCCCGCCGGTGCCGTCAGCTGGTAACCACCGCCAGCAACATCGAAGAACAAGCCGCCGGGAAAGCCCGACTCCGTCGCACGTGGCGTACCGTCACTCCACGTCTGGTTGCTCCAGTTCGACACGTTGCCGAAGAAGCGTTGACGCGTGGCGCCGCCCTGCAGCGTCAGATCGCTGAGCTGCGAACCTCCGCTCGCCTTGCGGTTCACGTCCGTCGCCGTCAGCCGGCCAAAGTGGATCCAGTCCGACGACCCCTCCGCCGTCAGGTTCACCGTGCCCGGCGGGCTCTGCAGTACCGGCGTGCCGTTGAGCGCTCCGGCTGATACATGGGCAGGCAAAAGGGCAGCGCACCCGATCAACGCCAGTGTTGCCACGTGTCGGAAAAACTCTGGAAACATACGCGTCGTACGACGCAGTGAAGCGCTACTTCTGCTCACTGGAACCCCCACTACAGCGCCTGGCCGATCCGATGCCTGGACCTTATACGCAATATAACTGCCTAATTGTCGCGCAAAACCCCCTTGGAAGATACCTTTCTTCCAATTGCGCGCGATTGGCAGTACGAATGCATTCATCAGACGCCGCCGTCCCGGTCGGCTGCTAACGCTTTGCCCTTCCGCGTTCAGCATGCACCAGTGCACGCCTCAAAGGCGGAAAGCCATCGCTTATCATACCCCCGACACCGGTATTTCGTTACCGCGCCTGGCGAAACAAGAGCGCATTTTTGTAAGGAGAAAGTAAGCCCGGAGCGTCAGCGCACCAGGTCAATCGAACCGGGAAGGTGATTGCGCCGCGGCGATCCCCTCATCACTCCAGTCTTTCGGAGCCGGAGTGGTCCAGGCCAGCAGATTGGCTGCCACCACCGCCAACACCATCACCGCCACCACTGGTTGCAGCGTGCCGTCATAGATAAAGCCGGTGAAACTGCCGAGCACCGCGCCGAACGCGAACACCGACATGCTCATCAGCGCCCCAGCACTCCCCGCCAGGCGACGGAAGTTGGCAAGGTGCAGGCCACTCACCGTGGAGTTGATGAGACCGGCAGAGCCGGTTACCAGCGCGAGCACGGGCGTGAAGTAGATGTCCTGCGGCTCGGTGAGAAACGTCAACGCCGCAAGCACCAGCACGCAGCCCAGCTGCAGACTCACCCCAGCTCGGAAAAGCAGGAAGGGTTGCACCCGGTGCACCAGGCGCACGGTGATCAACGTGAACACCATCATCGATAGTACGTTGGCGCCAAAATAGATTGGGAACTGCGCCACGCCGACATCGAAATACTCCAGGTAGATGAACGCGGCATTGGTAAGAAACACCATCAACGCCGAGCTCACCATCCCCTGCGTGAGGATATAGCGGAGCGGTACACGCACCCCGTGTACACGCCTGTTGAGCACCTCCAGATACTGCGGCACGAGGTGACTGAGGCGCATGCGCCCGGTACGATGCGCGTTGGTCTCCGGGATGGTGCTGAACACCGCGAGCAACGCCAACGCGTAGACCGCCAGAAACCAGAAGATCGACGGCCACCCGAGTGGCAGCAGCAGCGTACCGACAATGGGCGCTACCAGCGGCGCGGCCAGCATGACCAGCATCACTACCGGAAAGCGTTTTGCTGCCTCGGTGGGAGAGTAGCTGTCGCGCACCATGGCATTGCAGATCGAGGCGACGAAGCCACCACCCAGCGCCTGCAGTGGCCGCAGCCACTGCACCAGGGATACGCTGTCTGCAAAGGCAATGGCGATCGCTCCTGCAATGAAAACCGTTAGTCCGAATGTGCCCACTGGCCGCCGGCCGAGCTGGTCAGATAGCGGACCACCGAGAAGCTGGCCAACGCCGAAACCAATGAGGTAGGTACTGATCGTGTAGTTGAGTTGCACGATGTCGGTGCCGAAGGCTTCAGCCATGACCGGAAGTGCGGGCAGATAGGTATCGATGGCGAAAGGAGCGATAGCCACCATCGCTGATACGAACACCAGAAAGTACTTAGGCATGTCACCACGAGGGGCGGCGCGCCACCGCCCCCTCTCAAAGTGCACACAAAACGCTGCGCTGTCCGGCCACCACCGCAATCGCGCAACGCAGGGAATATCAGCCGGCTATCGTGCCACAGATCCGTCCGAGAATCGGACGTACGTAGTTAATAAAAGCCGCCGGATTTTCCGACATGGGAAAGTGCCCGACACCGTCCATCATCTGCCATGTAGAGCCTGCGATGGCTTCGTGGGCTGCACGACCGAGCTCCGCCGTACCGCTGTAGTCATACTCACCTGAAAGGATGTGCACGCCCACCCGGTCGGTGTCTATCTCCCCGGCTGCTGCGCGCAGATCGAACTCTGCAATGTAGTAGTACAGGTCGCCAAGGAAGGCGGGCGGCCATCCGCTGGCATACACGAAACTGGTTTCTTTGCGGTAGGCCTGCGGCGATCCTGGCGCCATGAGGCCTTCCATCAATCGCGCCTTATAGTCGTTGCTGATCTGCGGGTGGTAGAGCGCACCAAGGTCATCGAGATCACCCGGAATCTTCAACGCGCCTTCTACCGAGATTACCGCACGGAAGGCATCCGGATGCTTGTGGGCGAGATCAAGCGCCAGCAGCCCGCCGACAGAACAGCCCATGAACACCGGCTGGTCGAGGCCAAGGGCGGCGGTGAGCTGCAATGGCACGCTGCGCAACAGCGCACCCCGCAGATGGTACGGCTGTGCCCACCAGTCCACGCCGACCGGTGGTACCGATTTGCCGTGGAACGGCAGGTCGTACGCAATCAGGCGAAAGTGCTCGGTGAGATCCGTCTCTTCGAACAGATGTCGCCATTGCGTGCCGTGGCAACCTGCGGTGTGCTGGAGCAGTAGCGGAATACCCTGCCCCGCTTCTTCGAAATAGATGCGGTGATCATGCCCCGCCAGATCGAGATGCACGTAACGGCCAACGGGCGCATCGAACCGACCCACGGCGCCTTGCTCCCTGCCCAGGGGCTGCGGCTGCTCACCCGCAGGTCGCAACAGCTCCACCGCACGCGCCACCGCAGCGTAGTATTGTGCGTGCAGCAACGCGTTACCACTTCTCGACAGGCCTGCAGCCGAGCTGATGTTCGCCATCAGATCGTTGTGAAAACGCGACGGCGCGGCGCCAAGTACATCCTCCCACACCGCCTCCGGGCCGGCGTACACCAGCACGTCAGTGCCTTCCGGCGCCGAACCACCCGGCACGCCTTCCGACACGCCGAAGCCCAGTTGGCGCCCACCGATGTCGAGCCGTAGACCGCCGTTCCAGTGCCGCGCCGCGGTGCGGAACTCACCATCCGCAGCACAACGGGCGGCCCAGTCTTCAGATTCCGGCAGATGCATAGCGCCCCCTTTTACAGAATGTTGGCAGACACCAGCGCCGCCTATGGTTTAGATTCTGCCAGATTTTAGTGAGCTGCAATGCAACCCAAGCAAGGGGAACGGATATGGACGGTGTGGGTATCATCGGCGCCATCGTCATCGGTGGCATCGCCGGCTGGCTGGCCGGAAAGATCATGCGCGGCGGCGGCTTCGGCATTCTGGGCAACATCGGCATCGGCATCGTCGGCTCGTTCGCCGGTGGCTTCCTGTTCGGCCTGGCAGGCGTGTCGGTAGCCAGCGGTGTGGTAGGTTCCCTGATCACCTCCACCGTGGGCGCCATCGTGCTCCTCTGGCTCGTCGGCCTACTGAAAAAGTAGGCGCCCTGTCAGCTGTTGCGCTGCATGAAGGCTGTGAAAGCCTCCTCGTAGTCCGGGTGCCAGCGTGACAGCGCCGGCCGGTTCTCCTTCACATCATCGGTGTTCCACTGCAACCGCGCCGCATCCATGGCCGGGGTGACGTCGTTGTCCGGGCAGATGACGTAAAAATCTCCCCGCCCCATGGCCTCCAACAACCGATCTGCTACCTGCTCAGGCCACCAGGCCGCCGCAGGCTTCTCCGCGATACGTTGACGGATGAGGCCGGTGTAGGTGAAGCCCGGCACCAGAAGGTGCGCGCTCACCTGGCAACCGTCGAGACCACGTAGCTCGTGCGCCAGGCTCTCGGTAACCGAACGCACGCCCGCCTTGCTGACGTTATAGGCAGCGTCTCCCGGTGGGTTGGTGATGCCCTGCTTGGAGCCGGTGTTCACCACCGCAGCGGGCGTGCCCTGCTCGATCATGCCGGGCAGAAAAGTCTGCAGGCCGTTGATCACCCCCCACAGGTTCACGCCGAGCACCTTCTGCCAGCCCTCGTAGCGGCTGAAGGCACCGCCGCCACCGCCAGTTCCGGCGTTGTTCATCAGCAGCGCCACCTCGCCAAAGCGGTCGAGCACCTGCGCTCGAAGTGCCTCGACCTGCTCCAACCGGGAAACATCCACCGACACCGCCAGCACATCGCCAGAGAGCCGGGACTCGGCCTGCGCCAGCGCCGCTTCGTCCCGGTCCGCAATGCACACGCGCATGCCGGCCGCCAGACAACGCTCCGCCACGGCCAAGCCAATGCCGCTGGCGCCGCCGGTGACGACAGCAACACGACCTTCGGAAATCGCTGGATGATGCATGGCCCGTTCCTTTCTCGCTCGATGAGTCGCTGCCCGCCATCATACCGCCTGGTCCCGAACCACGGCGCTGCCAGTTCTGCTAGATTGACGGGCTTTGAGAAGCGGGGAATCCATGGACACGCCGTTCTGGTACCAACGGGCGCTCGAGACGCCGTCGCAAACCGATACCATCGATGTGCTCGGCACGCCCATCCGTTATGTCACCTGGGGCGAGCAAGGTAAGCCCGGAGTGGTGCTCATCCATGGCAGCAACGCGCACCTGGAATGGTGGCGCTTTGTCGCACCCTTCCTGGCCGATCAGTTCCGCGTGGCCGCACTGGACCTCTCAGGTAACGGCGACAGCGGCTGGCGCGAGCGCTACTCTGGCGATGCGTTCGCGGCGGAGGTGTGGTCGGTGTGCGAGGCCGCCGGGCTGGGTGCGCGACCCTACGTGGTGGGCCACAGCTTCGGCGGCTTCGTGGCGCTGGAGACCGCGCACAGACACAGCCACGACATGTCGGGGCTGGTGCTCATGGACTTTACCGTCGCGCCGCCAGAGCAGTATCTGGAATGGGGCATGCGCGCCGAACGCGAAGGCGTGCAGAAAGCCCGCAAGCTCAGGGTGTATACAACCGAGGCGGAAATTCTCGGCCGCTTCCGCCTGATTCCCGAGCAGCCCGGCGTGCATCCACTGGTGCTCGAGCACATGGCGCGTGCCGGCATCAAACCGGTGGATGGGGGCTATACGTGGAAGTTCGATCCAACGCTCTTCGACCACCTGGAGATGGGCATCGATCAGCGCGACAAGTATGCGGCGCTGCAGTGCCCGTCTGCACTCGTGCTCGGCGAGCACAGCACCGATGAAGGCGCCTTCTTCAGCGCGCACATGCTCGATATCACCGGCGGGCACCTGCCTTGCATCACCATTCCCGGCAC
>JAUILW010001025.1 GCA_030432795.1 Gammaproteobacteria bacterium | reverse complement strand
CGCTGGTGAAGGGCACTTCCCAGCGCACTGATCTGGCCGTGGGGTCCCAGGCCGTCAAACGCGTTGGCGAGCAGAAGCGTGGCACGACAGCAGGGAGCTCGCGGACCATGCGGGGGAAATCTTCGCCTGTGTTCATGGTGCGCGGATCGAAGCGGAAGTTGGGGTCTGCGGTGAAAGGGTAGGTGGTGTGGATTGTGGGGATGTAGACCAACCCGGTGCGCGGGTTGAAAGCCATGGGATGCCAGTTGTGCCCGCCGACGATGGCCGGGGAGATCATGCGCTGGGCGGACGACCAGTCGGCCACTTCGGTCTCGACCGGACGGCCGGATTCGAGATCCACATGGCTTGCCCAGTTCACGTGTACGTACTTGTCGGCGGCGAGCAGCTCGCCGGTGATGCGGTCGAGCACGTAGAAAAAACCGTTCTTCGGCGCCTGCATGAGAACGCGGCGGCGCTCGCCCAGCCACTCGAGCTCCGCGAGAATCATGTGCTGGGTGGCGGTGTAGTCCCAGCTGTCTGCGGGCGTGGTCTGGTAGTGCCACAGCAGACGGCCGGTGGAAGGGTCGATGGCGAGGATCGAGGCGACGTACAGGTTGTCGCCACCACCGGGGCTGCGCACGGCGCGGTTGTATTGCGAGGCGTTGCCGACCCCTGCGTAGAGAATGTTGCTCTGGGCATCGTAGGCAAAGGCGTCCCAAACCGTGCCACCAAGACCGGACTCCCATAGCGCATCGTCAGGCCATGTGGCGCGTGCTGCGGCGAGAGACGGTTGCAATGCATCCGCTTGGCGGTCCTCGGACGGCACGGTGTAGAAGCGCCACAGCAGCTCTCCTGTTGCCGCGTCGTAAGCGCCGAAGTAGCCGCGCACGCCGAATTCCGCGCCGCCGTTGCCGATGATCACCATGTTGCCGACCACGCGAGGGGCACCGGTGATGGTGTAGGGCTTGCCGGTATCGGTGGTCTGCACGGACCAGTTCACAGCACCGGTGCGGCGGTTCAGGGCGATGAGGCGGCCGTCCAGCGCGCCGAGGAACACCTGCTCACCGCTGACGGCAACGCCACGGTTGACCACATCGCAGCAGGCGTCGCGGCCTTTTTCGCCGGCGACCA
>JAUILW010000228.1 GCA_030432795.1 Gammaproteobacteria bacterium | reverse complement strand
CGATGAGGTCACAGATTTGCAGTTTGCAGGCATGCATCTGCTCTCATCTTCCCGGGATGGCAGCGTGCATTTGAGCGCGGGAGAAGAGTCGCTCGGTGAGCTGGTGAGCTTTGCTTCCGGCGGCTGGGCGGTGTTGACCCCGGCTGGCTACTACGATGCTCCGGAGGGCGGTGCCGGGATGCCGTTGAGATGGTACGCGTACGAGCGTGAACTGCTGCTGGAGCAACTGGCCGCCGGCTTCTGGAAGCCGGCTTTGCTGGGCGCATTGCTTGCGGGGGATGCGGCCGCGCTGCCGGCGCCGGAACCGCTCGATGTCCCTCCTGAAGTCCGCATATCAGCACCCGAAAACGGCTCGGTGCGGCTGCAGGTGGAAGGAGATCCCGCAGATCTGGGCCAGGTGCAGGTACTGCTGAATGGAAAAGAAATCCATATGGGTGCGTTGGCTGAGGGCGAGCTCCTGCTACCTGCGAAGGCGATCATGCGCGGCGCCAGCAATGTTCTGGAAACGCGTGCATGGAACAGCGCTGGCACGGTGACGAGCCGTGGCTCGCGGGTTACCTGGGTGGATTCGGGGCAGCCCGCGCCGGAGCCGCCCACGCTGCATCTACTTGCCATCGGCGTGTCGGACTATGACGGTGCGGATATCGACCTGCAGTTTGCAGCCCTCGATGCGCAGCGTTTTGCACAAGCCGTGCGTTCAGCAGGCAGCGAGTTGCTCGGCACCACGAAGGTGCGGGAGCGGACGCTACTGGATGCAACGGCGAATCCGGCCGCCCTGCGCGCTGCGTTTGCTGAGCTGGCTGATTCCCGCGCGGAAGACCTGCTTGTGGTCTACCTTGCGGGACACGGTGTGTCACAGGGAGATGAATACTACTTCCTCACTGCGGGTGCAGAACGTCTGGAGGCAGTGCCAGGTAGCGCCGTGAGCAGCGGCGAGCTGGTGCAATGGCTTCGTGCGGTTCCCGCGCGCAAACAGGTGATGGTGCTTGATACGTGCGCGGCAGGGGCGGTGCGAAACAGACTCTCTACGCCTCGCGGTATTCCGGCTGCCCAGTCGCGTGCGCTCACTCGTTTGCGTCAGCGAACGGGATTCCACGTAATCATGGGCAGCGCTGCGGACAGTGTGAGCTTCGAAGCCAGCCGTTTCGGCCAGGGCCTGCTGACCTACGCACTGCTGGAAGGAATGCGCGGCCCGGCGCTTCGCGCGGAAGGCATGGTAGATGTGAGCACGCTGTTTCAGTACGCCGTGGATCGGGTGCCGGAGTTGGCCCGCGACCTCGGCGGCGTGCAGCAGCCCCTGATCTTCGCGCCAGACGGGGCGAGCTTCGATATCGGTCGTGTGACCGAGAGCGTGCGTCAGGACATGCCGCTTGCCGAGCTCCGCCCGCTGTTGCTCGCACCGACCTTCGTCAGCGCCGAGCAGGGCTATGATGTGCACGGGCTGGGCGCGCGGTTTCGCAGCCTGCTGTCGGCACGAAGCCGCGGCGGTGATGTGGTGCCGGTGGTGTTGTTTGTCGACAGCCTGCCCGGCGCGTTGACGCTGAGCGGTATATACAGCGATGCGGGCGGAGGTGTGCAGCTGACGGCCACGCTGCTGGCAGGTGAGCGGGTGATCTCGCGGATACAGCTGCATGCCGATTCGGTGGATGCGGCGGCGCAGAGCCTGCTTGATCGGCTCGTTGCCTTGCTGCAGCAGGCGGAGGGTGCCCAGGTTGCAGGATGAGGCGTTCCCCGATTTGCTGTCAGGTGCGCGTGCGGGCCGGCCGGAAGCCCTCAGCGAGCTCATGCACGACGCTGCGGGGATTTCCTGGCGCGCGCTGACAAGATTTCGAACGTTGGCCGAGGCGCAACGGGAGGACCTGGCGCACGATGTGGTCATACGCCTGCTCGAACGGGGTCTGCAGCAGTTCGCGGGTAGCACGGCGCCGGAGTGGCGCGCCTATGTAAAGCGAATGGCGGTCAACGGCGCCATCAGCTTCATGCGCCGCGGCGACTGGGAGATGACTGTCTTTTGGGATCTGGAAAGCCCGGCGGACGACGACCCTACCCGCGAGGCTCAGGAGCGGGAGGCCATGCGCTTGCTCGCAGATTGTGTGTCGGTACTGCCGGTACTGGATCAGGAAATCTTCTGGATGCGTACACGCGAGCTTCCGTACAACGAGATGGTCGAGCAGCTCGGCGTGCCGCAGGGAACCATTGCCTCAAAGTATAATCGCGCTCGGGACAAGGTTACGAACTGCCTTGAGGAGGTGGGCCTCTCATGAGCGAGCCTGCGGACGACCAGGTATTGCGGCGGCTTGCCCGGTTCGGCCGCGAAGACTGTCCCGAAGACGCGGAGCTACAGGCGTACATCGCTGCAAGCGGCGAACCCATGGAAGTACTCCAGGCGCATCTGGCCGCGTGTCCCCGTTGCATCAATCGGCTTGTAGATCTGCGTCTGCTTGCAGCAGATGACCCCGCCACGAATGTGCCGGCCGGATTGACCGCGCGTGTGGAGCGTTCTGTTGCCCGGCATCTCGCGCCTTCGACTGCAGGCCGGGGCAAACGGTTTCGCCTGCCCTGGTCCCTGCCTGTCTGGGGTGGCGGAGCAGCGGTGGCGGCGGCGGTGGCGCTTGCAGTGCTGCTCGTCATGAGGGGAACCGAGCAGATTCCGGTTCAGGACCTGACGCCTCGAGGATCGGAGTCCGCAGAGATGGCGCAAGAAGTCCTGGCGGCGCTCGCGGAAGGTGGCGTGCGTGTGTTGACCGCAGGCCAGGTTCACAGCTTGCGTGTAGACGACGAATGGCTGCTGGTTGGGAGCGCACCGGTTGAGGCCGCGGCGCTGCCACTGGCGCCGCCTCCGCTTCCTGGAGCCGTGGTGCAACTGTTCGCTACTGGAGCGGCTGCTATGTCACTGCCGCTGCCGGCGCCGAGCGTTGCGTCCTGGAGATCTCCTGGCGGGGTTGAGCGGCAGGCCTGGATGGCGCTGCTTGAGCGGGAGCTGCCGCCAGGTACGGTCGCCGTGGACGGCCAAGGCAGGCTGGTCGGAGTGGTGCTGTTCGGCGAACTGCTCGCGGAAGAGGCGGTTTCCTACCTGCTCGTACAACCGGAACTGGAAAAAATTATTGCGGATGCTGGAAAAAACGCCACACCCCCCGCGTCTTCTGGTTGGCGCCACAACGCGCCTGACATCAACACAGGAGACGAGAAATGAACGATCTGCAGAAAATCGCCGTCACGGCAGTGCTCGCGATGACCGCGGCGACAGCCCAGGCACAACCCGCAGGGGGCATCTTCAGCGAGCTGGCAGTGCGCGCTGAAGACCGCGCGCACAACCTTGGTCAACCCACCCTGCAACGCCTGGATGAGCAAACCGCGGCAGTGGAAGCGCACCTCGACGCCCACCCGCAGGATGTGCGCCGGATCGACGACATCGGCAAGGCAGTGCTGCGCGACGCTGCAGGCGTGATGAAAGACGAACTCATCAGGCAGCCGCTGGCGCTTGGCGCGGATGCGATGCGTACCGTGCTTCGGGCATTTCGATCCGCCCGCAAGCAAGAGTGACAGGAGGAGATATGCCCGGTCGTCGACTGCTGATTCTGATTTTCTTCGGTCTTTCCGCCTGTTCGCAGGAGGTTGAAGTAGGACGCACTCACATCACGCCGGAAGAAGGCGCGTTCCTCGCGACAGCACAGGTAACCCTCGCTGTGCCGCCCGGCGCGGTAGAAGCGCCGCTAGAGGTGGTGGCTTCAACGATCGACGCGGCTCCGGAAGGGGCCGCGTCCGAGCTTGTGTTGTTGTCCCCCGCTGATACCCGCTTCGCAAAGCCTGCGTTGATTGGCGTCCCACTTGCCGAAGCATCAGGCTTGGTTGACGGAGCGGTAACGTTGGTACGGCTGGGTGAGGATGGTACCCGGGAACCGCTCGGAGCGGTGCAGATCGACAAGGTGCTGGGCGAGGTGCGGGGTGAAACCGCGCAGCTCGGTCAATTTGTCGCGCTGCGCGATGCTCCGCTTGCTGGTCCGGTTGCTGCGGTGCCGAGCGATGTCGGCGCGTCGGAGGAGAGCACGCTACCGGGTAGCGCCTGGACAGAATCAGATGTTCCCGCGGTGGACCCGGTACTGGTGGGAACGTGGGAAGGTGGTGAAGCCTTAACTGGCTTTCAGTTGCGGATCCACGCAGCGACGTTTGCGATTCTCCAAGATAACCGGCAGGTACGCGCCGGCAGCATCAATGCAGGCGCAGGGCGCATCGAGCTGGTCGACGCGGGGGGAAACACGGAAGTCGGGTATTACGAGCTGGGACGCGAGCAACTGATTCTGCGTACGAATTCGGGAGACACGGTATGGACGCGCAGCGACAGGGCAGCATCAGGCGGTTTCTTCGAACCGCCCGTAGCACAGTCCCAAGCCGCTGAACCACTCCCGCCGGCCGCGCAGCCACAGGCAGAGACGGCCGACGGCACCGAAACGGCGGCCGAAACGGATGCCGGCGGGCTGCTGCGAGGCCTCGGCAGACGTCTGCGCCAGGTGGGCAAAAGGGCCGTGGATACCGTGAAGCGGCAGGGTGAACGGCTGAGCGGTGCGGCAAGTGAGCAGGCTGCCAGTGATCCTGCTGCCGTGACCAACCCTTACTCTGAGCTGACGGATAACCTGCGAACCACGACACCCGCGGATGCCTGCTCGTTGCTCAGTGCGGACGAAGCCTCTGGCACTCTGGGCGGTAAGGCGGTCGCCACGGCGCTCCACACCACGGTGTGCCGTTATCTCACTGAGGCGGGAGCGATGTTGACGGTGAATACCGATTTCGATGCTGTCGAGAATCGCGGAACCATTCCCCGCATGATCCGGCTCGGTTCCTGCACTGCAGTAGAGATTGCCTCGGCAGCCGGCTGCAGCCGCAATCTGAGCAGCGGCGCGGTGCGGTTGTGGCTGGGACGCGACGACGATGTGCTGCTGCTCGAGCTGCGTGGCGTGGCCGACGCTGGGGAGCGGCTGCACGGGTTGGCGGCACGGATCGCGGGCCGATTCTGAGCCTCCTCCCCTGTCTGAGGAGGGCTGCGTGATCGCGTTCGAGCGTCGGGTGCGGGTCAGTGGATGCCCCGTGAGAGCGTCGATCGGCCCACATGTTTCGTTTCCATTGCGGTGAATACGTAGAACATGAGGTGGCTGGCGTAGGCCACGCCCCGCATCAGCAGCTCCAGGCGACTGACCGATCAGAGAGCCAGCACGGATCGGGGCGTCGATGGTGTCCCGCGCGACCTGCACCGGTGCGTCGGCAAAGACGATATTGGTGAGAGAGCCGCCCCCCAGCGCCCGTGCTTTAAAGCCACGTTGCTCGAGCACCTGCTGGAAACCGCTGCGCAGACGCTCGCCGAGGCGGTTTATGCGTTAGATCTCTGTATCGGTGAGCAGATGCTTGGCGGCGCGGCACGCTGCCATTGTCAGTGCGTTGCCGCTGAACGTGCGTGTAGGAAGCACTGCGTCGCGCCCGTTGGGATTGAATAGCTACAGGAGGATCTGCCGGCCGCTCCAGGCACCCACTGGCAGACCTCCGCCGATGAATTGACCATAGCGGTAAGATCCGCTGTGACACCTCTCAGGCTGTGTGCGCCTCCGAGCGCCAGACGTTGCGTGATCGCCTCATCCTGCGCGGAATGCTCGGTTCGAAGGTATGGAGTTTGGTGTCACCAGCGCGCTGCGAGGATCCCTGCCGGGAAAGAGGCGCGCCCCGCGCTCGTGCATCTATTGTGATTCGAAGGTCCCGCGCCGATAGCGGGCTTCAGTGGTCTGCTGCGCGTTGGGCTTCCTCATGCCCCGCAACGCCGTGCGCGGGCCCAGCTCAAGTGGATTCCTGCCATCTATGGGGCGACGGATTCCTGTATTGCGCAAGCTGGGCCCGGATTGCTGAAGTGCAGCTTCAGCGCGTTGTAGATCCCCGGGTGCCGTCGATGTATCCAGCTCCTGTGCTG
>JAUILW010001024.1 GCA_030432795.1 Gammaproteobacteria bacterium | reverse complement strand
AAGGCGAGCCGATCCTCATCAGTGGCATCCAGATGTGGACACGGCTGCTGCTCGAACAGGCAGCATCCGACCGTGCGCGCGGCCTGCACACCGCTGGTTTCGTGTCCGGCTACCGGGGCTCGCCGCTGGGCGTTCTGGATCAGGAGCTCTGGCGTCAGGCGGACAAGCTGCATGAGGCGGACATTCGCTTTCAGCCCGGCATCAACGAAGATCTCGCAGCCACTGCCGTGTGGGGCAGCCAGCAGGTGGGGCTCTTTCCAGGCGCGCGTTACGACGGGGTGTATGGCCTGTGGTACGGCAAGGCGCCGGGCCTGGATCGCTCCGGGGACGCCATACGCCACGCCAACGTAGCGGGTACCTCGCCCTGCGGTGGTGTGCTGCTGGTGGTTGGCGACGACCATGCCTGCAAGAGTTCCACCCTGCCGAGCCACTCGGAATATGCGCTCAAGGATCTGGCGGTGCCGATCCTCAACCCATCGAACGTGCAGGATCAACTGCAGTTCGGCCTCTTCGGCTGGGAGATGTCGCGCTACACCGGGCTCTGGACCGGCATGCTGGCCGTGGCAGACACCATGGACAGCCTGCAGACGGTGCACGTGCCGGCCGAACGCCAGGTTTGGAAAACGCCCGGCGGCGGGCTCGATGTGCACATCCGTCTGGGTGACACCCCGCAGGTGCTGGAGCGTCGCCTGGTGGAGCTGAAGATTCCCGCGGCTATCGAGTTTCAACGCGCCAACCCGATCAACGTACACATCAGCCGCCCGCCACGGGCGCGCATAGGCATCGTTACCACGGGGCTTGCCTACCTCGAAGTGCGGGAGGCTCTGGCGCGATTCGGCCTTGGTTCTGGCGCTGCGATGGAGGCGGCGGGCATCGCCCTGTGGAAGCTCGGCATGGTGTGGCCGCTGGATCGCGACGCGTTGCGTGACTTTGCGGCGCGGTGCGACCAGGTGCTCGTGGTGGAAAACAAGCGCGCGTTCGTCGAGCGGGAGTTCAAGGCGGTGCTGTACGGCTCGGCCCATTCGGTACCCGTGTCGGGCAAGCAGGACCAGAACGGCGCAACGTTGCTCGATGAGCATGGTGAGATCGATGCCTGGGATGTGGGCCGCGCG
>JAUILW010000227.1 GCA_030432795.1 Gammaproteobacteria bacterium | reverse complement strand
TCACTCGTGCCGTCGATGAAGTGTTTCAACGGCGAGGCCATATTGCCGAACCGGGTGGGTGAGCCGAGCGCGAGTGCAGCGCAGCCGGCCAGGTCTTCCTTTGTGCAATACACCGCCCCTTCCTCCGGAACTGGTGGCTGCGTGCGCTCGGTGGTTACGGCCACGGCCGGTACCGTGCGCAGGCGCGCGTCCATGCCGGCGTTGCGGGCGCCCCGGGCAATGTGGCGGGCGAGGTTGGCGGTCCCGCCAGTGCGTGAGTAGTACAGCACCAGGAGATATGGCTCGCTCACAGAATGTCGAGCACGCTTTCTGGGGGCCGTCCGATGGCGGCACGCTCGCCGTTCACGACGATGGGCCGCTCCATGAGGATCGGGTTCTCCAGCATTGCGGTGATGAGCTGATCCGGGTTGTTCTCTTCGGCGAGCCGCAGGGTGTTGTATACCTCTTCCTTCGTGCGCATCAGTCCGCGAGGTTCGAGGCCGAGCAGATCGAGCAAACGCTTCAGGGTAGGCGCATCAGGGGGCGAGCTCAGGTACTCCACCACCAGCGGCTCGATGCCCTGCTCCTGCAGAAGGGCCAGCGTCTGGCGCGATTTCGAGCAGCGTGGGTTGTGGTAGATGGTGACTTGGCTCATCAGACGGTAATCTCGTCAGTTCCTACAGATGCGTAAATATACACAACCATGGCGGAAGGCTCGCCCACCACCGGCAAATCCATCGACCAGCAGCTTCGCGACCGGTGGGTTGACGTGCGCTGGTACCTGCAACAGATGGTGGATCAGTTTCTTGCCCACGACTGCCTGTCGAGCGCTGGAACGCTCACCTACACCACGCTGTTCGCCATCGTCCCCCTGATTACCGTCGGCTACTCGATTTTCTCAATCATTCCGCAGGCGGATGCGGTGGAGCGCATCATTGAGGACTTCCTTTTTCAGAATCTGATTCCCAACAGCGGCGCGGTGGTACAGGAGAAACTGTTGGAATTTTCCGCCAGAACGCGCGAGCTGACCTGGATTTCTTTCCTGTTCCTGTTCGTCACCGCCTTCATGATGCTGATGACTATCGAGAAGACCTTTAACAAGGTCTGGCATGTGCCAGAAGCCCGTAGCGGCCTGCAGCGCCTGCTGGTGTACTGGGCGGTGCTCACGCTGGCGCCGACCTTTCTTATCGTCGCCGGCTTCATCAGTCTGTACTTTGCGAGCATGACGTTTTTCACCGAACTGGATACCTTTGGTCTCGGTGAGCTGATGCTCAGCCAGGCGCCGAAGGTGTTCATGACCGTTGCGTTCACGGTGATCTATTACGCCGTGCCCAACTGTGAAGTTCCCCTCAGGCACGCTTTCGCTGGCGGCGTGCTCACCATGGTGTGCTTCGTGAGCATGATGTGGGGCTTTGGTAACCTGGCTCCGCAGCTCTCATTCAATGCGATTTATGGGGCTTTCGCTGCGGTTCCGATCTTTCTACTCTGGATCTACCTGGTTTGGGTATTGGTACTTTCTGGTCTCATTTTCGTACGTTGCCTTTCCCTCAAGCGCGACGTAATGCCCACGCCGGAACCGCTGATGGTCAAGGCTGCGCGTATCCTCAAGCTGCTGCAGGAAGCGCACCTGCAGGGTGGTAGCGTCAGCGACGTTGAAATCGGACAGGCGGTGCGATTGAACCGGGCCGAGCATGAACGCGTCATTCACACCTTGAGGGAGATGAAAGTGTTGCAACAGGCTGAGCGCGAACGCTGGGTGCTATCCAGAAGCCTGCGCACGTTGACGCTGTGGGATCTGTATACCGCATTGCCCGAGGGCATGGAGGAGTCGCGATTGTCAGACATCAACGACCTGCCCGGGGTAGTCGAGCCCATCAAGGCAATCACACAGTTCGGATCGAACGAGATGTCGGTGTCGCTGGAAACGGCGTTGGGGGCTCTGTCATGAGGCGGTACTGGTTGGTGTTGCTGGCAGTGCTTACGGCTGCAGGGTGCTCGCGTGGTGAACCGATCGGATTGGTGGGTGGCGAGTCGAATCTGCAGGAGTGGCGTGATCGTGGGGTAGTGATCAACTACTGGGCGGAGTGGTGTGGACCCTGCAGGGACGAAATTCCGGAGTTCAATGCGCTTTACCGCAACAGTCCGGCGGGCGGCCCCATCGTCGTTGGTGTGAACTACGACGGTCTGCGCGGTAAGGATCTGCAGGACGTCATAGAGCGCATGGGCATCGCCTTTCCGACGTTGCTGGAAGATCCACGTCAGCGCTTTGGCTACGAACGTCCATCGATGATGCCGACGACCATCATTCTGGATGGCGAGTTATCGGTGAAGGAGGTGCTGGTCGGCCCGCAGACCGCAGAGAGCATCGAGCAGGCTCTGGCTCACTGATACAGGCAGGCGCGCAGGGGATAGGTTTTGCAGCTCGCGCGGAAGTTCGGCAGCTCACCCCAGGATTTGTTGCGCCAGTCCCGGCGCCATGCGGTCAGCACGAGCTCCGGATACCAGAGCTTGCCGCGGCTACCGTTGTAGCGTCCCAGCGCATCCACCAGATCTCCGGAGGCTTTGTCCATGTAGTGGGCAAGAATGGTCGTACCGTAGCGGATGTTGGTTTCCGGGTCGGTGAGATTGTCCTGATCGCGGCCGATCTCCAGGCGCCAGAACGGCATGACCTGCATCAGGCCCTGAGCACCGGCAGAGGACACCGCAAATCGGTCGAAGCGTGATTCCACCTGCATGACGGCGAGCACCAGATCCGCATCCAGCGACTGCACGCTGGCTTCACGGTAGACCAGGCGCAGCAGACGGATGCGGTCGTCACGATCGTCCAGGAATCGCGCCAGGCGTGGCTCCGTTACCCGCAGCCACACTTCCGCATCGTAGCGATCGGCAGAATCGTGGTCGGCTGACAGGCTGTCGGCCAGGCGAGCGACCAATTCCGGATCGAGGGCGTCGTGCCGGTCTTGGGCCGCGTCCTCTGCGTTTGCTGTGTTCATGCACAACGCCATGCAGATAACGCAGGTCGCTGCGATTGTCAGCCGCGCAAACACTCGACCACGCCGTCGAGCGGCACGTTGCGGTTGTCGCTGTCGGTTCTTCTGCGGTACTCCACCGTGCCTTCCTTCAGGCCCCGCTCGCCCACCGTGATGCGGTGCGGCAGGCCGATCAGATCGGCATCTGCGAACTTCACTCCCGGGCGTTCGCCACGGTCGTCGAGGAGCACGTTGTAGCCGGCCTGCGTCAATCGTACCTCGATGTCATTGGCAGCCTGCTGCACGGCTTCGGACCGTTCGTAGTTGAGTGCAACCACATGCACATCGTAAGGCGACAAAGGCTCCGGCCAGCAGATGCCGTTGTCGTCGTGGTTCTGCTCGATGATGGCAGCCACGAGGCGGGTGATGCCCATGCCGTAGCAGCCCATGATGGTCACGATCGACTTGCCGTCCGGGTCTAACACTGCTGCGTTCATGGGTGCACTGTAAACGCGGTCCAGCTGAAAAATGTGACCCACTTCAATGCCGCGAAGGAAACGCAGCGTGCCCTGGCCGTTGGGTGCGGGGTCGCCTTCCTGGGCCGTGCGGATATCGACGATGGAGACTTCGGCGAGGGGCACATCACGCTGCCAGTTCACGCCGGTAAGGTGCACGTCGTCCTCATTGGCGCCGCACACGAAGTCAGCAACGTTTGCAGCGTAGCGATCGATGTATGTAGGCAGTTTGAGATTCACCGGCCCAATGGAGCCGGGCGCGCACCCAACGGCCGAGCGCACCTCGGCTTCGGTTGCCATGCGTAGGGGCGAGGTGACACCGTCCAGCTTGGCAGCCTTGATATCGTTGAGCGTATCGTTACCTCGCAGCACCAGCGCAACTGGACCATCGTCGCCGGCAACGATCAGCGTTTTCAGGCAGCGATGCGCATCGGCACCGGTGAATTCCACCAACTGCTCGATGGTGCGAACGCCGGGGGTTGGAATCCTCTGCAACACCTCATTGCCTTCAGAACGTTCCGGCGGCGGCGCAGCGGTTGCCTTCTCGAGGTTTGCGGCGTAGTCGCCGTCGCTTGCGAAGACAATGGTGTCCTCGCCGGATTGCGCGAGCACATGAAATTCATGGGAGTTGTCGCCGCCGATGTTGCCGCTGTCCGCTTGAACAGCGCGGAAATCCAGACCCATGCGCGTGAGGATACGGCTGTAGCAGTCGTACATCTCCTTATAGGTGGCGTCGAAGCACGCCTGATCCAGGTGGAAGGAGTAGGCGTCCTTCATCGTGAATTCCCGTGCTCGCATGACGCCGAAACGGGGACGCACCTCGTCGCGAAACTTCGTCTGAATCTGGAAGAAGTTCACCGGCAGCGAGCGATAGCTCTGCACTTCCCTGCGAAACAGGTCGGTGATCACCTCTTCGTGGGTCGGCCCGAGGCAGAAATCCCGGTCGTGGCGGTCTTTGAGGCGACACAACTCCGGGCCCATTTTTGCCCAGCGGCCGGTCTCTTCCCACAGCTCGGCGGGTTGTACCACGGGCATCAGCACTTCCTGTACGCCGCTGCGCTCGAGCTCCTCGCGAACAATCGCCTCGATTCGGCGGATCACTTTGAGACCCATCGGCAGCCAGGTATAGAGGCCTGAAGCGAGCTGGCGGATCAGGCCGCTGCGCAGCATCAGGCGGTGGCTGATGACCTCCGCATCGGCAGGATTTTCCTTGAGAGTGGGTATGAGGAGTTGGCTCTGGCGCATGGGTTGGCTACATTTTCGGGTAGCGGGATTGTAGAACCTATCGTCCTGTCACACGAGGCCGATGGGCTGTGCCGGGTCTTACAAGGCGCCAAAGGGCAGACGTCAGACATTAAAAAAGGCCGCAGGGTTGCCCCGGCGGCCTTTTTGCGGGATGGAAGAGGTTGTTAGCCCACCATCTCCTTCAGACGCTTCAGCGCGGTAACGCGTACGCGTGTGGACGCAGGTTTCGCCGCAATGACGATCTCTTCGCCCGTTGCCGGGTTGCGGCCCATGCGCTTCTTCGTTGCCGGACGCTTCACCGAACGGATCTTCAGCAGGCCAGGCAGGGTGAACTCCCCCACGCCGCGCTTCTTGATGTGCCGCTCGATCAGCGTTTCCAGCTCTTCGAGTACCGCGTCGACCTGCTTGCGGGTCAGCTCCGTGTTTTGTGCGATCTCGTTGAGGATGGCGGTCTTCGTCATCTTGGCAGAGATAGCCGGAGGCGACTTCTTAGCGGGAGCAGCTTTCTTGGCTGCTGCTTTCTTGGCCGGTGCACGCTTGGTGGCGGTGCTCTTGCGAGCAGCCATCCGAGCGGTCGTCTTGCGCTTGGCAGGTGCCTTCTTCTTGGCTGGCGCCTTCTTAGTAGCAGCCTTCTTTTTAGCTGGTGCTTTCTTGGCAGCGGCCTTCTTCTTAGCCGGAGCCTTCTTAGCAGCGGCCTTCTTCTTGGCCGGAGCTTTCTTAGCAGCAGCCTTCTTCTTGGCCGGAGCCTTTTTCTTGGCGGCAGCCTTGGTTGCTGCAGCCTTCTTTGGAGCTGCCTTCTTCTTAGCAGCGGCCTTCTTCTTAGCCGGCGCCTTCTTAGCAGCGGCCTTCTTCTTGGCCGGAGCCTTCTTAGCAGCAGCCTTCTTCTTGGCTGGAGCCTTCTTAGCCGGAGCCTTCTTGGCTGCAGCCTTACGCTTCGCGGGTGCCTTCTTCTTGGCGGGCGCCTTTCTTGCTACCTTGGTCTTAGCGGCCGCTTTTTTCTTGGCAGGTGCTTTGCGCTTCGAAGTAGCTTTCTTCTTCGCAGTTGCCATTTACGATTCCCTTATTGCTGTGAGGAGAGAAGTTGGTAAGAAAGGCGAACCGTGCGTGGGCGACTGCTAGGTATTGCATTCGTCCTGATCGAGCGATCGATCATCTGCCCTCACTGGTCACGCCATCAGATGGTGCGCGAAACGACGAAAGATCAGCCTTTTTACTGGCTACAGCGATCCGTTGCTGCGCGCGATTTGCTTCAACCGGGGGGT
>JAUILW010000226.1 GCA_030432795.1 Gammaproteobacteria bacterium | reverse complement strand
GGGCGGAAGTGGCGCTTGCTGCGCAGGTTGCGGCGCAGCCGGTCGCTTGCACCGACGAAACACACGGCGGCAATGGCGAAGAAGAGGATGCCCGGCAGCACTGGCACGACGATGCCGATGAATCCAAGGGCTGTGGCGGTCATGCCGATGCCAATGAGTCCGAGTTTGCGGGCGGTGTGCTTCATGATCTGCTCTGTGGTTCCTGGCTGAGTTGCTCCAACACTGCAAATTTCGTGCAAATCCCGGGCCAGGCTGCAGGGCGCATTGCGCCGTTGCTGGTGCCCCTGGGGCTGGCGAGATACGCCAGAAATTGGTGTCTCAGACGCTGCCCGGTGTGGGCAATACGGTGGTTTCCATCTGTTCGGGTTCGAGTCCCAGGCAAATCAGCACCTTGGACATGCCGAGAAAAAGCCCGACACCCATCGTCGCTTCAACGATCTCTTCAGCGGAGAACTGCGCATTCAGAGCCGATTTCGTTTCCTGCGAAAGCCGGTGCGGGTCGCCGATGAGCGCGTCGGTGAGCTGCAGCAGCGCGGTCTCGCCGGCACTGAGGTGCGCTTCGTAGCCGTCCGCTACGAGGCTTGCTTTGTCCTCCGTCAGCCCCGCTGCACGAGCGGAGTCGAATCGTACGTTGCGTCAGTAGCCACAGTCGGTGATGCGGGCATTGCGCAGCCGTGTCAGCTCCTTCAGCTCCGGCGCCAGCACGCCGTTCTGCCAGAACTCGGCGTAGAGATCGAAGAAGCTGCCGATGATGTCAGGGGTGTGCGCCATGACGGAGCCGAAGTCGGCAGCGTGGCTTGGGTCAGCGGCGGCGATGCGCGGTGTAGTGGACATCAGGCAGACACTCCTAAAGTGATTTTCCAGCGGCAGACCACGTCGAAGAAGGCGCAGGCGGTAAGCAGGGCGACGGTGCCGCGGTTACCGAGAATCGCCTGCACCGCCTGCACCTGGTCGTCCTGCAGGCCGTGGTGATTGAACGGGATGGCGTCGGCCACGGCCAGCACCGTCTGTTCCTCGGCGGAGAACACGGTGAAGTCACCACGCTCGAGCGCCGTCAGCTCCGCTTGCGAGCAGTGTCCGTCGCGCTGCCGCCACTCCTCGTCACAGCCGTGCACGGCGGCGATGCGCAGCCGGCACAGCTCGCGCAACCGATCTGGTACTGATTCGGATCGGCAGAGCGTTGAGTAGAAAGCGTCGTAGCGGCTCAGCAGTTCCGGCCGCGCGCCCAGCACGGTGCTGAGATCGGTCGCTGCAGTTGCGTTGCCTTCAAGCCAGGTCATGCGGTTAGGATACACGGCTCAACCGTACCGGAGAATCGTATGACCGCGCCGCTCGATGTGTTTGCGCCAGGCCTCTTTGCTGACCAGGTGGTGTTAGTCACCGGCGGCGGTCGTGGCATCGGTCGCGAGGTGGCGTTGGCATTCGCCCGGCTCGGCGCGCACTCTGTGGTTACCGGCCGCCATCAGGAAACCCTCGACGAAACGGCGCAGATGGTGCGCGCACTCGGTGTGCGCTGCCTGCCTCTGGCCATGAGCATCCGCGATCTGGCGCAGGTGGATGCCACGGTGGAACAGGCGGTTGCGCAGATGGGCCGCATCGACTTCCTCATCAACAACGCCGGCGGCCAGTTTCCGTCGCGGCCGCTGGACATCAGTGACAACGGCTGGCGCTCAGTGATCGACCTGAATCTCAACGGCACCTGGAACATGACGAGCCGCGTCGGCCGGCACATGGTTGGCAACCGCTTTGGCGCCATCGTCAACATCGTGCACATCTACTCCTACGCGCGCGGCGCGCCGGACTTTGCGCACTCCGGAGCAGCGCGCGCCGGGGTAGTGAATCTGAGCAAGTCCCTGGCTTTTCACTGGGCGCGGCACAATGTCACGGTGAACTGCATTGCCCCCGGCACCATCGAAACCGAGGGTGTGCGCGAAGAGGAGTTCGCGGCGTCTGACAAAGCGGACTACGAGCAGCTGGCGACCGAGCAGATTCCGGCTGGCAGGCTCGGGCGTGTGGACGAGACCGCGGCGATGTGTGTGTATCTCTGTTCGCCGGCCGCGCGCTACATCACCGGCACCGATCTCGTGGTGGACGGCGCCAACTACCTCGGCAACTGGGTGCCGATCATCGATCCGGAGTAACCCAACGCTTGCGCCACGAGGCAAGCGTCCGCTCAACCATGGTTTCCACCTGGGCAGGGGAGGGCGCGTCCCTGAACAGCAGACCCGGCACCAGAGTGAAATGCTCTATGGCGCCGCGCAGCTCCATGCCCGCCTGGAAGCGATCCGCATCGGGCTGTGACACATGCCGGGCAATCTCCGCCTGGAACTCATTCAAAAATATGGCCGCGCCATGGGTGGCCAGGTGTTCGCGGAAGCCGGAGTCCGGCTCGTTGATTACCGCTCGCAAACAGCCGAGCACCAGCTCGTCGCTGAGGAGCATTGCGTATCGCAGGCAGAGTTCGCGCAGGGCGTCGCGGGCCTCCATCGGCGCTTCTGCTGATGCGACGATGACATCCTCCACAAGGTAGCGCACCACACTTGCGAAGATGTCTTCCTTGGCGCTGAAGTGCCGGTACACGGTGGCGGTGGACACGCCTGCCGCATCGGCCAGGCGTGCCATGGATACCGACTGCAGGCCGTGCTCAGCGAACAGCCGCGTGGCTGCGTCGATGATCGCCTGCTTTTTTTCTTTGGCTCGGCTCTTGCGAAACGCCTCGAGCGTCATGGGCTATAAGGTATGTACTCTCACGGGGAGCGCAGTGTAGCCCTTCACGAACGGTGAAGGCACGCGCTGCGGCTCACCCACCACCTCGATCTTGTGAAAGCGCTTTTGGATCTCCTCCCAAAGCACACGCAGCTGCATCTCGCCGAGCCGGTTGCCCATGCAGCGGTGGATGCCGAAGCCGAAGGACAGGTGCTGGCGGGCGTTGGGTCGGTCGATGATGAGCCGCTCCGCGTCCTCGAACACGGTTTCGTCGCGGTTGCCGGACACGTACCACATCACCACCTTGTCGCCAGCCTTGATCTGCTGGCCGCCGAGCAGGGTGTCGCGGTTGGCCGTTCGTCGCATGTGCGCCAGCGGCGTCTGCCAGCGGATGATTTCCGCGACCATGTTGGGGATGAGCGCGGGATTGGCGCGTAGTTTTTCGTACTCTTCCGGGTACTGGTTCAGCGCCAGCACGCCACCGGTAATGGAGTTCCGGGTGGTGTCGTTACCGCCGACGATGAGCAGCAGCACGTTGCCGAGGTACTCCATCGGCTCCATGGTTCGCGTCGCCTCGCCATGCGCCAGCATGGAAATCATGTCGCCGGTGGGCGGCTCCTTGACCTTCTGGTTCCACAGGGCAATGAAGTACTGCAGGCAATCCAGCAATTCCTCGCGGCGTTGCTCCACGGTTTCCACCAGGCCGCTCTCGGGGCCGGCGGTGGTGATATCAGACCAGCGCGTAAGCTTGCGACGCTCCTCGAACGGAAAGCCGAGGATGGTGGCGAGCATTTGCGTGGTCAGCTCGATGGACACGCGGTCCACCCAGTTGAACGTCTCGCCCACGGGAAGCTCGTCCAGGATACGGCCCACACGTTCGCGGATGATCGGTTCCAGGTTCGCCAGATTGCGCGGAGACACCACCGGCTGCACCACTTTGCGCTGCTGGTCGTGCTTCGGCCGGTCCATGGCGATGAACATGGGCATGTAGAAGTCTTCGGGCTGGTCGAAGATGGTGATGCTTGGCTCGGAGCTGAACAGCTCGTGGTTTTCATCCACGTCTTTGATCAGGCGATAACTCGACACCGACCAGTAGGGGCCGAAGGGGCCTTCCGGGCAGAAGTGCACCGGTGCGTCGCGGCGCAGGCGCGCGAAGTAGTCGGCGTGCATATCGTCGCGAAATAGCCGCCCCTGGCCAACGTCGATATCGGCCAGCGGCATCGTCCAGGCGTCTGGATATTCGTGGGTGATGCGGGCTTCGCTCATGGTGCGGTGTTCCGTAGTGGTTGAGGCGGCGTATGGTAATCATCTCTAACGAAAATGCAACGTTTCGTTTAGAGCGTCGTTTGGAAAAGAACGGGAAAATGCGCGGCAGTGCGCGAACGCGGGCGTAAACCGGCGAAAACGAAAGGGGCAGTGCGCGACGATACGCTTTGCGTGGGCATTCCAGCGGTGTAGACTGCTCGGCCTCGGCACAATGCCGTGGGCCATGGCGAAAGCGCCGTGTGCCAGAATGACCGCAGTTGCAACAGCGGCGCCAGCTCAGAAGGGCAGGCCCGGTGTTGAGCGCTGCGGTTTTCTGTTTGCTCGCAAAAACCGTTTTTGATGAAGTGGTGGGGCGAGCGGATAGACAGGAAAGCGAATGGAGAGCGTTTATTAAGAAAAGTGGAGCGAAGCGCGTAGAGCGGAGCATTCTCAACGAGGATATTCGGGCTCACGACGTGCGATTGATTGGCGCCGACGGAGAACAGGTCGGTGTCGTGTCACGGGACGAAGCGTTGGGCGCAGCCCGACGAGCGGGATTGGATCTGGTGTTGATAGCACCGGATGCGGAACCGCCGGTTGTCAAAGTCATGGACTACGGCAAGCATCTCTTCGAACTGAAAAAGACCAAGGCTGCGCAGCGTAAGAAGCAGAAGCAGACCCAGGTCAAAGAGATGAAGTTTCGCCCGGGCACTGAAGAAGGCGACTATCAGGTAAAACTACGCAACCTGAAGCGCTTCCTTGAGGACGGTGACAAAGCCAAAGTCTCCCTCCGGTTTCGCGGGCGCGAGGTAGTGCACCCGGAGATCGGCATGGAGCTGATGCACCGAATTGAGAAGGACCTAGAAGAGATGGCGACCGTGGAAGCGGCGCCGAAGTTCGAGGGCCGGCAGGTCATCATGGTGTTGGCACCGCGCCGTAAGAAGTCGTCCAGCAAGCAGGCCGCACAGGAGCCGCAGGCGAGCGAAGCCTGAGATTCCTCGGCTGCTGCCGGAATCCAGTAAAAAGAAACACCACCGCAATAGCGGTGCGGAATGCGTGGAGCATTGTAATGCCGAAGATGAAGACCCACCGTGGTGCTGCCAAGCGGTTTCGCCGCACAGCCAACGGTTTCAAACACCGCGCCACGAATCGTGGCCACAACTTCACGGGTCGCAGCATGAAGCGAAAGCGTCAGCTGCGCGGACTTGAAGCAGTATCACCAGCAGACGTAGCAGGCCTCGATCGCATGCTGCCGAAGAAAGCGCGTTAGGGGGCCGCCATGCCGAGAGCAAAATCTGGCGCCGCCTCGAAGGCGCGTCGCAAAAAGGTATTAAAGGCGGCCCGCGGATACTACGGAGCGCGGAGCCGTACCTATCGTGTTGCCAAGCAAGCCGTGGTCCGGGCGGGTACGAACGCCTACCGCGATCGCCGGCAACGCAAGCGGCAGTTCCGTTCCCTGTGGATCGTGCGTATCAACGCCGGTGCGCGGGAGCACGGCCTGTCCTACAGCAGGCTGATTGATGGCCTCAAGAAAGCAGGCATTGAAGTGGATCGCAAAGTGCTGGCAGACCTTGCTGTGCACGAGAAGTCCGCCTTTGCCGCCCTCGCCGAGGCCGCCAAAGAAGCGCTCGCCGCAGCACCCGACGACGCGCAGGCCGCGTAACGGAGCCGCGGAGTGCAAAGCTCCGCGGCACTTACTTCCGAGGGGATCAACCGGTGGCGGACGACGTATCCGAGCTCAAAGCAGCGCTCGTCTCAGCACTTGCGCAGGCAGCGACGCCTGACGCCGTGGAGCAGATTCGCGTGGCCTATCTGGGCCGCAAAGGGCGCATCACGGGGCTGCTAAAAGGCCTCGGCAAGATGCCGCCGGAGGCGCGTAAGGCTGCCGGACAGCGCATCAACGAGCTGAAAACTGCGGCGACCGAAGCGCTGGAAGCACGCAAGCTGACGCTGGTCGATGCCGGTGGCAGCGGCATTACCATCGATGTCACAGCCCCCGGGCTTGTGGCGGCGCCCGGTGG
>JAUILW010000225.1 GCA_030432795.1 Gammaproteobacteria bacterium | reverse complement strand
CGTCCAGCAAACCGAAC
Organism: Gammaproteobacteria bacterium; assembly: GCA_030432795.1. GTDB lineage: Bacteria > Pseudomonadota > Gammaproteobacteria > Pseudomonadales > Azotimanducaceae > SYFY01. Next base: position 5,956 of record JAUILW010000225.1, on the reverse strand, counting down.
GAGCTGTTGAAACCCGGCCGTCCCGGCTGCGAGTTGTTGGTGCGCGCGATCACCCAGTAGTCGTCGCGCCACATGTAGTTGGCGGAAAACACCAGGAAGTTGCCGTTGCTGAGCTGACGCTCGTACAGACCGTTGAGCGAGAACGTCAGCTCCGGCGCGCGGCGCAGGTCGAAGTCACTCTGGTCCAGCGCGTTGCCGGCGATATCACGAATCAGATAATCGTCGTACTCGGAATCCAACAGACCAACCGATGCCGACAGGGTGAAGCCGTCCGCAGGGACCGCAACCACTTCCAGCTCCGCACCGTCGATGGAGGCGGAAGCCGCGTTCTGCACCAGCGTTACAGTGACTGCAACCGGGTCCGGAAAGACCACGTCTTCCTGCTTGTCCTGGTAATCGGTGGTGAAGATCGTGCCGTTTACCTGCAGCCGGTTGTCGAGCCATTGGGTCTTGAAGCCGAGTTCGATGGTTTCCACTTCCTCCGGCTCATAGGGGCCGAGGTTGTTGGCGGCGGTGGAGCGACCGTTGAAGCCACCGGAGCGGAAGCCTTCGGAGTACGAGGCATACACCATGCCCTGCTCGAAGTTGTACGTGACACCTACGCGCGGTGTGAATGACGTCCACGACTCTTTGCCATCCTGAGCAACGGTCGCGCCGCTCAGCGGGTCGACAAAGTCAGCGGTGTAAATACCGCTCGACGCATCACACAGTGAGAGACCCGTGCCGCCGTAGCTGGTGAGGCCGACCGGGCCGGCACCGAAGTTAAGACGGGTCACTCCACAGGCTTCCTTCTCCTCATCGGTGAAGCGGCCGCCCACGCTCACGGTCCAGTTTTCGGACAGATCCACATCCAACTGACCGAAGAAGGCCAGGGTATCCGTCTCCTGAACGAACTGCGGTTCGGAGGAGAAGATTCCGCTGAAACCGGGCGCGCCGGGCACGCCGAAGAACAGCAGCGACGTCGTTCTCTGCTCCAGGGTGTATTCGGTATCCATCCAGTAAGCACCGAGCACGCTACGCACGCGCCCGTCGTTCCAATCACCCTGCCAGCGTACCTCTATGCTCGTCTGTTCGAGGGTTTGCGGGCGCTGGGTGCGGAAGAAGTCGCCGTTGGCGGGGAACGCTGCGGCCGTGGAGCCGATACCGTCAAACTCCTGGAAGGCATCCTCATCCGTGTCCCGCCAGCCGCCGATGACGTGCAGGCTGTGATTCTCGTTGAAGTGCCACTCGAGGTTGGCGGTGACTGCGTCCGTTTCGATGAAAGCAGACTGCTCAGTCGTGGTGGTCGGGTGGCGATGGTAGCTCTCATCGCCCGACAAGCCGCCGCAAAGGCCAAGCGTGCCGCAGAAGCCGTCGAACACTTCGCCAGCCTGAGTTAGCGAGGTCACCGGTCGCGTGGGGGTTTCGTCATCGAAGCGGTCGTAGGTCAGCCACAGGCTGAAGTCGTCAGTGGGCTCCCACAGCATCATCGCCGTCATGCCGAGAAAGTCGTTGTCGCCTTCGTCTTTGCCGCGCACGCGGTTGTCGAAGTAGCCGCCACCGTCCTGGGTCATTACGGTCGCTTTGAAGCTCAGCGTGCCGTCGAGAAGCGCAGGCGTGTTGATGGTGGCATTGATGTCGCGTCGGTCGTACTGACCGATGGTAGCCGTCACGCGGCCACCCCACTCCCCTGTAGGCTTGGCGCGGCGCACGTGCACCAGACCGCCGATGGTGTTGCGCCCAAAGAGCGTGCCCTGCGGGCCGCGCAATACTTCAATGGCTTCGGCGTCCCATACCTGCAGCAACGCACCGGTGGTGGTGGCAAGGTAGATGCCGTCCATATACACGGCCACCGCCGGGTCAAAGGACTTCTCTACATCGTTGAGCTGCATACCGCGGATGGAAATCGCCGCGGTGCCGTTGCCGAGGATAGGATCGATCACCAGGTTCGGCGCAGCTCCGGTCACATCCAGCAGATCTCTGGCAAACGTTTTTCCGATCGCCGCAGCATCCAGTGCCGTAACAGCAATCGGCACATCCTGCGAGGACTCTTCACGCTTCTGTGCGGTTACCACAATTTCTTCAATCGCGGTGGTTCTGGTGCGCTCCGCCGCATGCGCCCAGGGCGCTAGCAGCGTGGCAACAAGCAGCCACCATATAGGCTCAACGAATCTCTTCATCGTCACTTTGGTCATCACGGTAGCTCCTCTCCACAGGGCATTGCGGGCGGCAGAGTATCCGCTTTTTAAATCGAAATCGATAGATTATTAATGCTTCGAAATCAATATTCCTGCCTTCCATCCGATGAATGCCGTGGATTCTAAGAGCGCATCGGTTTCGATATGATGCGGACTCGTTCAGAGAGGAATGCAGCAATGGGCAACCTGCCAAAGGCTTTCGGTCAGAGCGTGCGCCGCAAAGAAGACCCACGCCTGATCACCGGCGCCGGCCGCTACACCGATGATCAACAGCTGCCACAGCAGGCCTGGGCTGCATTCGTACGTTCGCCCATCGCGCACGCCAACATCGGCGAGGTCGACGCCAGCACAGCACTTGAGCACCCCGGCGTCGTCGGCGTGCTGACAGGCGCGGAATTCGCTGCCAGCGGCCTGAACGATCTGGCCTGCGGATGGATGATCCACTCCAGGAACGGCGATCCCATGCGGGTGGGTGAGCACCCGGCGCTGGCATCGCAGCGCGTACGCTACGTCGGCGAGCCCGTCGCCGTGGTGGTCGCCGACAGCCGTCAGGCGGCACGTGCTGCCGCAGAGCTCGTCATGGTGGACTACGACGAGCTGCCCGTTGTTTCGGACGTAGAGGCCGCAGCAGCGCCGGACGCCGTCGTGCTGCACGATGCCGCACCAGGAAACCAATGTTACGACTGGGAGATCGGTAACCGCGACGCCGTGCGCAAAGCATTGGACGAGGCAGCGCACGTTACCGAGATCCGCCTCATCAACAATCGTCTGGTGCCCAACGCCATGGAGCCGCGGGCAGTGAACGCAAGCTACGACGCCAGCCGTGATCGCTACACCTTGTATGTGGCGAGCCAGAACCCGCACGGCCTGCGCATGACCCTGGCGGCGGTCATCGGCTTCGGCCCAGAGCACAAGATTCGCGTGATTTCAGAAGACGTCGGCGGCGGTTTCGGCTCCAAAGCCTTCAACTACGCCGAAGAGGTGGTGTGCATGTGGGCGGCAAAACGCCTCGGCCGCCCGGTGAAATGGACCGCCGAGCGCTCAGAGTCGTTTCTTACCGACGCACACGGCCGCGACCACATCACCACCGCGCGCCTGGCCATGGACGCAAACCACCGCATCACCGCGCTGGACGTGTCTACCCACGCCAACCTCGGGGCGTACCTGTCGACATTTGGCAGCCTCGTGCCCACCTATGTGTACGCCACGCTGCTGTCCGGGCAGTACGACATCCCGAACATCTATGCCAACGTGGTAACGCGCTACACCAACACCACGCCCGTAGATGCCTATCGTGGCGCAGGGCGCCCGGAGGCGGGCTACGTGGTTGAACGGCTGGTGGACGTTGCCGCACGCGAGCTGGGCATCGACCCGGCGGAGTTCCGCAGGCAGAACTTCATTCGCACATTCCCACATGCCACGCCGGTGGAGATGACCTACGATTCCGGCGATTTCCAGGCACACCTCGACAAGGCCTTGGACATGATCGACGCGGCGGGCTTCGAAGCCCGCCGCGAAGCATCCCGCGCCGAAGGTAAGCTGCGCGGGCTCGGCATCGGCTGCTACATCGAAGCGGCCGGCATCGGCCCGTCGGCACGCCTGGGTAAGCTCGGCTCCGGCGCCGGGCTGTGGGAATCCGCAGAAATCAGGGTCAACCCTACCGGCAGCGTAGAAGTACTCACCGGCTGCCACAGCCACGGTCAGAGCCATGAGACCACCTATGCCCAGCTCGTTGCAGACCGCTTCGGCATCAGTGTGGACGACGTGGAAATTCTCCACGGTGACACCGATGTGGTGCAGTTCGGCATGGGCACCTACGGCTCCCGGTCAGGGCCAGTGGGCCTGTCGGCCATCGACATGGCCTGCGACAAGATCGTCGCCAAAGCCGAGAAGATCGCCGCGCACCTGCTCAACGTTCCGGCAGACACGGTGACCTTCGAAGACGGTGAGTTCGCAAGCGAAGCCACCAACGAACGGCTGGGATTTGCCGAGGTAGCGCTCAACGCCTACACCGCGCATCACTTTCCCACCACGGAGATCGAGCCCGGGCTGAAGGAGACCACGTTCTTCGATCCCCCGGACTTCAACTTCCCGGCCGGCACGCACGTATGCGAGGTGGAGGTGGACCCAGCCACCGGCGTGGTACGCATCGCCCGGTTTGTTGCCGTGGACGACTTTGGCGTCATCGGCAATCCCATGGTCGTGGAAGGCCAGGTGCACGGCGGCCTCGTACAGGGCATCGGCCAGGCCCTGCTCGAGCAGGCGCGCTACGATGACTACGGCCAGCTCCTCTCAGGCTCGTACATGGACTACTGCATGCCCCGCGCGGACGATGTGCCGGACTTCGACGTCGGCTTCACAGAAACCCGCTCCACCACCAACCCGCTCGGCATGAAGGGTTGCGGCGAAGCCGGCTCCATCGGCTCGCCACCGGCGGTGATCAACGCGATCTGCGACGCCCTCGGCATTCGGCACATCGACATGCCGGCGACGCCGGAGAAGGTGTGGCGAGCCGTCACATCCGCCGCCTGACGGGCGCACGGCGGTGAACGAGCTGAAGCGGGGCTGGCGATTCGTCAGCGCCTGCTGCTTCGGCATCGTCTGCTCTGCCATCGTGTTGCCGTACTATTCCATCGGCACACTGGTCGACCCCGTCACCACCGCGTTCGGCTGGACGCGGTCGGAATTTCAAACAGCAATACTCTTCAGCTCAGGTCTCGGCGCGCTCACCGCCCCTGTCGTGGGCTGGCTGATCGATCGCTATGGCGTGCGGCGCGTGGGCATACCTTCCCTGGTTGGCCTCGGTTGCGGCTTTTTCATCGCAGCGTCTATGGACGGCCCCCTGTGGATGCTGTACCTGGCCTACGGCGCCATGGCGTTGCTGGGCGCAGGCACGATCCCCGTTACCTGGACCCACGCCATCACCAATCAGTTCTTCGCCCAGCGCGGCCTGGCGCTGGGCCTCGCGCTGACCGGCACCGGCATCTGTGCGGTAGTGGCGCCTTACTACTCGCTCGCACTGCTCGAAGCGTTCGGCTGGCGTGGCGCCTATATCGGGCTTGGCCTCCTGCCCATACTCCTGGCGCTGCCGCTGGTTTATGCCTGGCTTGCGCCGTTCGAACGGCCCGCGCAAGTGGAGCCAACGCTTGCCCCGGAACATGGCATGACCTTCTCAGAGGCGCTGCGCAGCTACCGCTTCTGGTTGCTCCTAGCAACGATATTCCTCGCCTATATGGGCTTCTCCGGCATCGGCCCCAATCTGTTCCCCTCCCTCACCGACGACGGCATGACCAGTAGCGAGGCCGCCAACATCGTCAGCATCTTCGGCGGTGCGATCGTCGCCGGACGTGTCGTGGTGGGCTATCTGGTGGATCGGTTCTGGGCTCCTGGCGTGGCCGCCGTAGCGCTCCTGTTACCCGTGGTCGGCGCCTGGGTGTTTTCCACCTCCCCCGGCTTCGCCGCCGCCGGCGCATCAGCATTCCTGCTGGGATTCGCGGCGGGCGCAGAGCTCGATCTGATGTCGTTTCTGGTGGCCCGATACTTCGGGCTCAAGCACTACGGCAAGATCTACTCGGTGGCCTACGCAACGCTCGCCGTGTGCTCGGGCACCGCCCCGATGCTGTTCGCCAGGGTGTACGATGCCACGCAGAGCTACGACAGCGCCTACCTGATCGCTGCCGGCCTGTTTCTGGCGAGCGCGCTGCTCGTGCTGCTGCTAGGACGCTACCCACAGAGGTTCGACCCATGAGATACGCCATCAAGACCGCGCCGCAATACAC
>JAUILW010001023.1 GCA_030432795.1 Gammaproteobacteria bacterium | reverse complement strand
AGTGGCCGTACTCCCGGGCGCTGTTTCTTGTGCACGAGGGAGAGGAGCGGCAAGCACCGCATGCGGGAGAGATCTTCCGTCAACCGGATCTGGCGGCGACCCTGGAGAAGCTGATCGCTGCGGAAGCGCAAGCGCGGTCGGCAGGTGCTGATCGTAAGACTGCAATTCTCGCCGCATACAAACGCTTCTACGAAGGCGACATCGCGCAGGAGTTCGTGCGCGCATCGCAAGAGATGGGCGGTCTGCATACCCTGGAGGATCTGGCCACCTGGCAGGTGCACATCGAAGCGCCGCTCCGCGGTACCTACCGTGACCTGGAGGTGTACAAGCTCGACACCTGGGTGCAGGGCGCTGCCATGCTGCAGGCGCTGAACCTCGCCGAGCAGGTGGATCTGCAGGCCATGGGGTACAACAGCGCAAACTACATCCATACCCTGTATCAGATGCAGAACATGGCGTTTGCTGATCGCGACTTCTACTACGGCGATCCACGGCATCCGCCCGCGGAGCCGGTGGAGGGGCTGCTTTCGAAGGCGTATGCACGTTCTCGGTGGCGTGGGTTCGATGCACAGCGCAATGACCCTGGCGTCAAACCCGGCGATCCTTACCGTTTTCAGAAGGGCGACAACCCCTTTCTCGACCTGCTCGACAAGTGGACCAACGTAGCCGATCCGGACCGCGGCGCCATGCCTCCGTGGCAGCAGGCGAGCATCGACACCGCCGACCACGAACGCAGTTTCCTCGCCGGTACCACCACGGTGCAGGCGGCCGATGCGCAGGGTTGGGTGGTATCCATGACGCCGTCTGGCGGCTGGATACCAGCGGTGATTGCCGGCCGCACAGGCATCGGTATGAGCCAGCGCATGCAGAGTTTCGTGTTGGACGCCAAGGAAAACCCGTACAACGTGGTGGCGCCGGGCAAACGACCACGGGCAACGCTTACCCCCACCCTGGTGCTCAAGAATGGTAAGCCGTGGCTGTCGGCGGCGGTCCAGGGTGGGGACATACAGGACCAGGTGCAGTTTCAGATGCTGCTGGCGATGACCGAGTTTGGCATGAACGTGCAGGAGGCCGTGGAGGCGCCGCATTTCTGGAGCTATCAGATGCGCGACAGCTTCG
>JAUILW010000224.1 GCA_030432795.1 Gammaproteobacteria bacterium | reverse complement strand
CCGCTCATGCCGGCAGCGAAATTGCGGCCTGTGGGACCGAGAATGACCACGCGGCCGCCGGTCATGTACTCACAGCCGTGATCGCCAACACCTTCTACCACGGCGCGCGCGCCGCTGTTGCGCACGCAGAAGCGCTCCGCCGCCATGCCGCGGAAATAGCAGTCGCCGCTGGTGGCGCCGTAGAGCACGACGTTGCCAATGAGAATGTTCTCCTCGGCCTTGAATGGGCTGATCTTGGGTGGGTAGATGATGATGCGACCGCCGGAGAGTCCTTTGCCGACGTAGTCGTTGGCATCGCCCTCCACTTCCAGGGTCACGCCTTTCGCAAGCCAGGCACCGAAGCTCTGTCCAGCGCTGCCGTTGAACTTGAAGTGAATGGTGTCGTCGGGAAGCATCTCCGGACCAACTTCACGGATGATCTTGTTGGACAGCATGCCGCCAACCACGCGGTTGGTGTTGACGATGTTCAGTGTCTTTTCCACCCGACCCTTGCCGTCGATGGCAGGCTGGGCGAGCTTCATCAGCTCGTTGTCGAGTGCATCGTCGAGCTCGTGGTCCTGGCTGTGGATTGCATAGGAGCCGAGGAACTCAGCCGGTTCCGCAGCCGGGGTAAGGATCGCAGTGAGATCCAGCCCGCGAGCTTTCCAGTGATCTACCGCTTTGCTGGTGATCAGAGCGTCCACCCTGCCGACCATGTCGTTGATGGTGCGGAAGCCGAGCTCCGCCATGATCATGCGCAGCTCTTTGGCCACCATGAAGAAGTAGTTGATGACGTGCTCCGGCGCGCCGGCGAACTTCTTGCGCAGCTCCGGGTCCTGGGTTGCGATGCCGACCGGACAGGTATTCAGGTGGCACTTGCGCATCATGATGCAGCCCATGGCGATGAGCGGTGCGGTGGCGAAACCGAACTCCTCAGCGCCGAGCAGGGCTGCGATGGCAACATCACGGCCGGTCTTGAGCTGGCCGTCGGTCTGCAGCACGACGCGCGAACGCAGGTTGTTCATCACCAGCGTCTGATGGGTTTCAGCGATGCCGAGTTCCCAGGGCACGCCGGCGTGCTTGATGGAGGTCAGCGGCGAAGCACCGGTGCCGCCGGTGTCGCCGGCAATCACCAGGTGATCAGCGCGCGCCTTGGTGACACCTGCCGCGACTGTACCCACGCCGATTTCCGCACCCAGTTTGACGCTGATGCGCGCTTTCGGGTTGGCGTTTTTCAGGTCGTGGATGAGCTGCGCCATGTCCTCGATGGAGTAGATGTCATGGTGCGGCGGCGGGCTGATCAGGCCGACGCCCGGGGTAGAGTGCCGCAGCCAGGCGATGTAATCGTCGACCTTGCCGCCGGGCAGCTCGCCACCCTCGCCGGGCTTGGCGCCCTGGATGATCTTGATCTGCAGCTCGTCGGCGTTGGTCAGGTAGTTGATGGTCACGCCGAAACGACCGCTTGCTACCTGCTTGATGGCGGAACGCTTGGAGTCGCCATTGTCCAGCGGCAGGAAGCGCTTGGGATCTTCGCCGCCCTCACCAGTGTTGGACTTGCCGCCTATGCGGTTCATGGCCACGGCCAGCGACTCGTGGGCTTCGGCGCTGATGCTGCCGAAGCTCATGGCGCCGGTGGCAAAACGCCGCACGATGTCGGCGATCGGCTCTACCTCGTCGATGTCGATGGGGCCGCCGTTGGCGCCGGGCTTGAAGTCGAGCAGACCGCGCAGCATGGCGTGTCGCGTGGTGGTCTCGTTGACGTGCCGGGAAAACTGCCAGTAGGCCTCTTCACTATTCTGGCGCACGGCGTTCTGCAGGCTGCCGATGGCCTCCGGATCCCACATGTGCGTGTCGCCATGACGACGCCAGTGGAAGTCGCCGGGGTTTGGCAGCACGGCGATATTGCGATCGTCGCGGCTGGGGAATCCCCGCGCGTGGCGGCGCTGCATTTCCTCTGCCAGCACTTCGAGACCGGCACCCTGCACGCGGCTGGCCGTTCCCACGAAGGCGCGGCTGACCACGTCGTCAGCCAGACCGACGATCTCGAAAATCTGCGCGCCTTTGTATGACTGCAAAGTGGAGATGCCCATCTTGGCCATCACTTTCAAGATGCCTTTCGCTACCGCTTTGCGGTAGGCAGCGAGCACGTCCTCGTCGCTTTCGATGTGCTCGGCGTCGTCCAGGTAGCCGTTGCGGCGCGCATCCCACAGGGCTTCGAACGCCAGGTAGGGGTTGATGGCGTCGGCGCCGTAGCCCACGAGCAGACAGTGGTGGTGCACTTCCCGTGCCTCGCCGGTTTCCAGTACCAGGCCAATCTGGGTGCGTGTGTGTTCGGCGACCAGATGGTGGTGCACGGTGCCCACTGCCAGCAGGGCGCTGATGGGAATGCGCTGCGCGTTCACCGCCCTGTCGGACAGTACCAGCAGGCTGTAGCCTTCTTTGATCGCGGCGCTCGCTTCATTGCTGATGCGGTCGAGGGCCTGCTCCAGACCCTGCTTGCCGCTGCCGGCTTCGTAGGTGATGTCGATCGTCTTCGAGCGCCAGCCGCGGTAGTCCATGTGCTTGAGCGTGGCGAGCTCGGCGTTGGATAGTATTGGATGCGGAATGCGCAGGCGGTGGGCGTGCTGTTCCGTGGTTTCGAGCAGGTTGCCTTCCGGGCCGATGTAACATTCCAGCGCCATGATCACCTCCTCGCGGATGGAGTCGATGGCGGGATTGGTGACCTGTGCGAAACGTTGCTTGAAGTAGTCGTAGAGCATGCGCGGCTTTTCGCTCATGACTGCGAGTGCGGCGTCGTTGCCCATGGAGCCGAGCGGATCGCGCAGTTCCTTGACCATGGGCAGCAGCATGAACTGCAGCGATTCCACCGTGTAGCCGAACACCTGCATGCGGCGCGTCAGCGTGTCGCGCTCGAGCCCTTCGCCCACGACGATGGGAATCTCCGCCAGGTCCAGACGCTGGTTGGCCAGCCATTCGCCGTAGGGGCGTCTCGTGGCGAAGTCGTGCTTGAGTTCCTCGTCAGGGATCATGCGCCCCTGTTCGAAATCGATGAGGAACATGCGGCCCGGCTGCAGGCGGCCCTTCTCTATGACGATGGCCGGATCCACCGGCAGCACGCCTACTTCGGAGGCCATGATGCAGCGGTCGTCGCTGGTAATGTAGTAGCGGCTTGGGCGCAGGCCGTTGCGATCGAGCACCGCGCCGATGTAATCGCCATCGGTAAAGGCGATTGAAGCCGGACCGTCCCAGGGCTCCATCAGGCACGAGTGGTATTCATAGAACGCTTTCTTGTCCTCCGGCATGGTGGCGTGCTGCTGCCAGGCTTCGGGAATCATCATCATCACCGCTTCCTGCAACTTGCGGCCGTTCATGAGCAGGAACTCGAGTACGTTGTCGAAGCTGTTGGAATCAGAGCCGTGCGGTTGCACCACCGGGAAGAGCTTGTTCAGGTCGTCGCCGAACGCGCTGTTGGTGATGCCGCCTTCGCGGGAGTTCATGGAGTTGACGTTGCCGAGCAGCGTATTGATCTCGCCGTTGTGGCTCATGAAGCGGTTGGGCTGGGCGCGGTCCCATGACGGGAACGTGTTGGTGCTGAAGCGCGAGTGCACCATGGCCAGGTGGGTCTCGTAGTCGTCCGCCTGCAGGTCCGGAAAGAACAGGAACACCTGGTGCGGGGTCAGCATGCCTTTGTAGACGATGACCTTGCTCGACAGGGAGCAGGCGAAGTACAGAGCGGACTCGGTGAGCGCCTCATCACCGCGAATGCGATGGGTTGAGCTCTTGCGTATGAGGTAGAGCTTACGCTCGAGCTCGTCGCCGGTAATACCGTTGGCTGCGATAAAGAGCTGGCGGATATAGGGCATGGCTGCGCGTGCCGCCTTGCCGATGTCCGCGCCATCCGGGTCCACCGGCAGGTCGCGCCAACCGATCAGGGTTTGCCCTGCCGCGGCGATCTCTTCTTCGATGATGGTCTCGCAGCGGTGCCTTTCCACAGCGCCGTTGGGCAGGAAAATGTTGCCCACACCGTAGCTGCCGGGCGCCGGCAGATCGGTTTCGAATTCGGCCCGGGCGACGCGCCTGAGAAAGCCGTGCGGCAGGGCGGTCAGTACGCCGGCGCCGTCGCCAGTGTTCTTTTCATAGCCCACGCCGCCGCGGTGGTTCATGCAGCGGTTCATGTGCTCCGCATCGCGCAGGATCTGATTGCTGGCCACACCCTTGATATGGCAAACGAAACCGACGCCGCAGCTGTCGTGTTCGTTGGCTGGATCGTAGAGACCTTTGGCGGCCGGCAGGCCGATTCTTTTGTTCTGTGCCATATCTGCTTCGTGCTCTTCGTCTGCGTTGTACTGCGATGCGCTCGTGTGCGGCGTGCACTTTTTCGGGCGCGAAAAACACCCGCCTGCCGCGTCGCGGTAAGCGTGAGTGTCTCCTCAACGGTCGGAAGGCGTCTTGCCTTGCCTTTCAGTTCAATCAGTTAACTGGCCTAAACAGGCCGGGGCGCGGGCCAACCCGTACGTTGGCCGTTTAGGGCTACGCCGGTGAAATCGCAACCCCCTGTTTTTATTGTTGTTTTCTATTGCCAGGGGGCGGTTTCTGCGACCGCGCGGTAGCGAAACATCTCAAAAATAGCGCAGCGAATCAAGTAGACGCCCGGTACCAGTAGGTGTAGAGCTCGGCGAACCCTAAAGACGTGTAGAGCGCGTTCGCCGCTGAGTTGTCTATGACCACCTGCAGGTAGGCATGTCGCGCACCTTGGGCGCCGCCCCAGGCCAGGAGATCCTCCACCACCATGCGGCCGAGGCCGCGACCGCGCAAATCTGGCGCGATGATGACATCGAACAGACCCACCAGCTCATGCTCCAGCACGGCTAAACCGCAGGCGGCTGGTTGACCTTCGTGGCTGATCAGCGCAAAGCCACAGGGTTGGCCGATGTTGCGCACCACCAGCTCGTGCAGGTGTGCCGCAGGCTCGGGCATGCCGGTAAGCGCGGTGTAAGCGGCAAGCCAGGGTTGCAGGCCGACGAACGCCACCCGGGGTTCGCGCCCGGCACCATCCAGCGCCCTGCACAGCACCCGGGCTTCCTCCAACTGCTGGTAGCCACGGGCGTCGAGCAGTGCGTCCAACTCTGCGTGGTCTGCGAGCGTGGTCATGCGGAACACCGTGCGCAGCCGCGCTCGGGCGTATTGGGCTTCGCAGTAACGCACTTTTTCCGCTAAGGGCAGCGCCGATGGGTGCAGTGCCACCACACTGTTTGCGCGCTTGGTGAACCCGCGGTTGAAACGCAGCAGCCAGCCGTCGAACAGATGCTGCTGCAGAGCCGGCCATGCGTTCAGCGAAGCCTCCTCCACCCGGTGCGCCAGCAGCGCCTCGGCGGGTTGTATCATGTCGGGATCCATGGGCGGAGCATATCCAAACTATGAGCAGCCGGGCGGCGTTTCCTTGTGTGGTGCATGTATTGCTGCAGGATGCGACCGGCCAGGTGTGCCTGTTCCGCCGTGCCGGTACCGGCTTCATGGATGGCTGGTGGGGTCCGCCGGGCGGTCATCTCGAGGCGGGTGAAAGCGTAGCGCAGGCCGCTGCGCGCGAGTGTGCCGAAGAAACCGGCGTGCACCCGGAAGACCTGGAGCCGGTGGCGGTGCTGCCGTACCGCAGCGGCCGGCATCAGGGGGTCAACTTCGTGTTCATCGCACACACCTGGGCCGGCGAGCCGACACCGCAACCGGAGATGTTCGATGCCATGCACTGGGTGCGGCCGCAGGACCTGCCTGAACGTAGCGTGCCGTGGCTTGCCGACGTGATGGAGCTGATGGGGTCAGATCAGTGGTTCCGGGAGCTGCGTTACTGACAGGCGGCGACCGATGCGCCTAAAATGCGCGCCGCATTAATCAGCTCAGGCGAGGGAAGAATGAAGCAACCAGTTCGGGTAACCGTCACGGGCGCCGCAGGCCAGATCGGCTACGCGCTGCTGTTCCGCATTGCGAGCGGCGAGCTCCTGGGCAAGGACCAGCCC
>JAUILW010001022.1 GCA_030432795.1 Gammaproteobacteria bacterium | reverse complement strand
GGCAGGTGGTGGCGGATATGCCGGGCACCACCATGGATGCCATCGATATTCCCTTCGAGCGTGACGGTGAAGCGTATGTGCTGATCGACACGGCGGGGGTGCGCCGCAAAGGCAGAGTGGAGGGCGTGGCGGAGAAGTTTTCCGTGGTGAAGGCGCTGCAGGCCATGGAGCGGGCCCACGTTGTCATCCTTGTGATCGACGCCCGGGAGGGGATCGTCGATCAGGACCTGCACGTGCTCAAGTACGCCATGGATGCAGGCTGCGGTGTGGTCATTGCCGTGAACAAGTGGGACGGCTTGTCCGCCGACGAACGCCAGAGCGTGAAGACGTCCTTGGAGCGACGTCTGGATTTCGTGCCCTGGGTTGAGGTGCAGACCATCTCGGCGCTGCACGGCACCGGTGTGGGGCATCTGTGGAAGTTGGTGAATCGTGTGTTTGCTGCCGGTAACTTCGATGTGTCCACGTCGTTGCTGACGCGGCTGCTGGAAAACATCACGCATGCGCATCCGCCTCCTGCGGTACGCGGCCGGCACATCAAGCTGAAGGTTGCGCACAAACAGGGTGACCATCCGCCCACTATCGTCGTGCACGGCAACCAGGTGGAGTCACTGCCATCGAGCTACGTGAAGTACCTGGAAAACAGCTTCCGCGAAGCGCTGGATCTTGTGGGCAACCCGGTACGTGTCATCTTCCGCTCGCCGGAAAATCCTTACGCTGGTCGCCGCAACAAACTCACGCCACGCCAGGAGCGGCGCCGCAAGCGCCTCGTTCGTCACCACAAGAAGAGGTAGCCCCATGGATCTGCAGCAGTGGGTCGGCAACACCGAAGTCCTCGAAGACCATATTTACCCAACGCCAGCACGGGCCCTTGCCGCCACGTTGAATCTGGAAGGGTTCGCGCCTGAACCGGGGGTGGAGCTGCCGCCACTGTGGTACTGGCTCTACTTCCTGCCGCTGGCGCCCATGGCCGAGGTGGGCTCCGACGGGCATCCCAAGCGCGGTGGATTTCTGCCGCCGGTAGCGCTCGAACGGCGCATGTGGGCCGGCAGCCAGATGACATTTCATGCGCCGCTGCGCATCGGCGATGCCGTGGAGAAGACCTCGCGCGTGGTGAGCGTGG
>JAUILW010000223.1 GCA_030432795.1 Gammaproteobacteria bacterium | reverse complement strand
GAGGCCTCCGAGTACGTGATACGCGCGGCCGAGAGCGTGGTGGATCGGTTGCTCGACGAAGACGCAGCGCACTTGCAGCGGCTGTCGCGTAGCGTTGGACGCGCTGTGCGTCTGCAGGTGGAGCCCTGCTACCTGCCGGGGCAGTACGACCTGGTCCTGGTGCAGTCCGCGCGGGGCTGAGCATGCAGCACCTACTGCGCGCAGGCCTGTTTTTCGCCACATTTGTCATGGTGGTGATGGCGATCGTGCAAGTGAGCGGGCGCGTCGCGTTCGCGTTTCTGCACACGGTTGAGCCGCGCATCAATGAGCTTGTCGCTGAGCGCGGCATTATGCTGGAAGGGTTGCAGGGTACCTGGCGCTACCTCAACCCCGGAGTGCGCATCGACGCCGTTCGGTTGCCAGCGGGTGAGCTCAGAGATGTCGTTGTGGAGCTCGATGTGCTCGAGTCTCTGCGGCGCAGCCAACCGGTACTGACGCGTGGTTATGTCGCCAAAGGAGAGGTTGCGCTGGATTGGGTGGATGGCCGCTGGCAGCTCCGCGACATGCCGCCCGCGGGACCGTTGCCGTTCGATCTGGCAGCACTCCTGTGGCAGAGCGATGCGCTGGCTGCGGACGTTGAGGTGACCTTGACGCGCAGTGGCGAAACCACCGCATACCTTGCTTCGCTTCGCGCGACCAACCGAGGCGGTGGCCACGGTGCGGAAGTGACCGTCACCGCACACTCCACCGCGTCCTCTGCCACAGCCTCCGCCGCGGAAAGCTGCAAGCGCTGTACGCTGCGTCTGATTGCCGATTTTCGTGACGCTGTGCCATTTGTGCGGCCCGCGTCCCGCCGCTTGCGGCTCGAAACCGAGCAATTCGATCTACCACTAGTGGCTCTTACAGGGCTGCCGGGCGCTCGTGGTACGTTGCGTGGCTTGCATACCGTTTGGCAGGACGAGGCGGCAGAAGGCGCCGGTGGCGTGTCTTTTACGATCGACGATGTCAGCCTGGGAGGCAGTCAGTCGTTCAGCGTGGTGGCGAAGCTGGCGCTTGTGGGTGGTGAGCGACGGCTGCAGGCGGCAGCAAAACAGCTCGAGCTGCGGGCTGCCGAGCGTAGTGTGGCAATAGAGGGGCTATTGGTGGAGTCACACGGGCAGGGTCTTCACGCCTACCTGCCGGTGCTCGACATCAGCGCTCTGTCGCCGCTGGCTCAGGACGTCACACAAGGCATCGAACGGGCGGGTGAGTGGCTGCGCGCACTGGATCTGAAAGGCAGCGCGAATGATCTGCGGCTGAGTGTCGAGCGCGGCGAAGACCGCTGGCTGGTGGCTTACGAAGCACAGCTTTCCGATATGGCGATGCAGGCCTACAAGGGCGCACCCACTGTGCAAAATGGCGCTGCGCGCGTGTTCGGTGCCGGCCGGCACATGGTTGCTGATGTGCTTGCACCGGCACCGTTCATGCATCTGCCGGAGGTGTTCGCCGAGGGCTGGCAGCTTGCCGACGCGAGCGGCCGTCTGGAGGCCTGGGTGCAGCCCGGATATTTCGCGATGCGTGGCTCGGACCTGGACACCCGTCTCGGCAACACGCAGGTACACGGTAGCTTTGCGCTGGCGCAGCCGAAGGCGCGATACGACAAACATCTGACCCTCAACATACGTGCGGACGCCGCGGATGTGGCAACGGGGCAAGCCCTCGTGCCGTATAAGCTGGGCGGCGGTCTCGCCCGCTGGTTGCAGGAGGCGCCGCGCGGCGGCCGCTTCGAAGAGATCGCCTTCGCCTATCAGGGGCAGATACGCGCACAGCATGGGGTGCCTGCACGGCGGGTGGCACTGCGCAGCCGCGTGCTTGATGCCGGCGTGCGCTTTCATGACGACTGGCCCGAGGTGGCGCAGGTGCACGGCACGCTGTACGTCAGCGGTGCGGATACGGTGGTGCAGGCGACGCGCGGCACCTCCCTCGGCGTTGCCATCGATGGCTCGGAAGTCGCCGTGCGCAACAACGGTGCGTTGGTTGACGTTGCGCTGCAAGCGCGCGGCGACGGCGCGCGCATGCTCGAGTTCGTGCGTAACTCGGCGTTGCGGGAGCGGATGCCCTTCGTCACGCCGGAGTGGCAGGCGGGCGGCGAAATTGCTCTTGCTGGCCGGGTACAGGTACCTCTCAGCCAGCAAACAGCGGAACTCGGCCCCGAGGTGCAGCTGCAGGCGAAGCTTGCAGGTGTCGCGCTACATATTCCCCAGTATCGCGCCCGCTTTAGCGATCTGCGCGGTGCGGTGGACTTTTCGTTGCCCCACGGCCTGCGCGCACAAGCGCTCACAGGGCAATTCTGGGAACATCCCATGAAAGCGCGCATCGGTTTCGACGATCAGGCGGTTCAGTTCGACCTGGACGGTCGGCTGGAAGCGGCGCGTACCTTCGCCATTATCGGCATGGACGATCCGGGCCTGCTGCGTGGTGCCTACGATTTCGCAGCTTCACTGCGGGTGGCTGTCGACGGCGAGTCTGTGACCTCGCTACAGGCGTCGAGCGATCTGACCGGTATGGAGGTGCTGGCACCAGATGGCGTGGGCAAGACGGCAGACGAGGCCGTGCCGACGACGGTGGCGCTGCGTTTCCTCGATACCCACAGCGCCACTGAATTTAACTATGGCTCCGCCACCGGCTGGCTGCACATCGAAGACGCACCCGTGCGCGGTGCCATCGGCCTGGCCGAGACGGCTCCGGTGCTGCCGGCCGGCGAGGACGTGGTGCTGGTTGGCGGCCATCTGAATTCCATCGACGTGGCGCAGTGGGCCGGCGGCGGTCAGGGTGGTCTGCAGCTGCCGTTCGCCTGGCGTCTCGACGGGCTTTCTGCGGACGTCCTGAAGATTGAAGAATTTACCGTGCTGGCGCCGACGCTTCATGGCGGTACCGGGAGTGAGGGGCTGGCCTTCGAAGTGCGCGCCGCTGACCTGTCTGGGCACGTGATGCTGCCGGACAGCGGACCCATGGATATCAACCTGGACCTGCTGCGGCTGCCGGCTGGGGACGCTGAAGTCGCCGACCCACTGCCTGCCGTTGATCCACTGCCTGCAGAGCTCGCGGTGACGCTACCCGAAGCGCATGTGCGCATAGATCAGGTGCTGATCGGCGAAGAAGACTTTGGCCGTTGGGAGTTTGATGTGCGCCGTCGCGATGCGCAGGCGGTGGCGTTCGAGAATCTGGCTGCCGAGTTGAAGGGCGTGCGCATCGCATCCCCGAGCGGCATCGTCTGGAACGGTGCTACCAGCGTCTTCGAAGGCCGTTTGCACATGGCGGATCTGGCGCTCGTGCTGCCTGAATGGGGGTATGCACCTACGCTGAGCAGCGAGCAGGCGGAAATTGTCGCCGACGTCGGCTGGCCGGGCTCGCCGCTCAACGTGGCGCTGCTGGGTCTCACTGGTGATGTGCATTTTGGGGCCGAGGAAGGCCGCTTCATGGAAGTTGAGGCCGGCGGCGGCGCTCTGCGGATCATGAGCCTTCTGAACTTTTCCGCCATCGTCAAACGCCTGAATCTGAACTTCTCCGACGTTGTGGGCAAAGGGCTGAGCTACGAGGAGTTGAGTGCCGGTGTGCGGCTCGAGGCCGGCCGCCTGACGTTCACCGACCCGCTGCACGTGGATTCGACATCTTCTCAATTCCGTATCGGCGGCACCGTAGACCTGGTGCACGGGGTGCTCGACAACGAGATGGTCGTGACGCTGCCGCTCACCCGCGGCTTACCCTGGTACGGCGTGTACGTTGGCCTCGCCAATCCGCTGGCCGGTCTGGGCGTGCTGCTCGGCGAGCGTGTGTTGCGCAAGCCACTGCAGCAGATCAGCACGGCAAAATATGCGGTACGAGGCACGCTGGACGATCCTGATGTACGCTTTGTCGAATTGTTCAATACACGCATGAGCGAGCCGGCACCGGCTGCGGATGTGCCTGCGGAGCAGGACGCCGGCTGAGCAACGTTTGGTGTACCGCGGCAGACACGGGAGATATACATGACGGAACAGGTCGATCAGGCCGTGGCGGCGTTGCTGGCACCGGATGCACTGGACCTGACAGATGCTGAAGCAGCCCTCGGGGAGCTGGTGCACCATAGACTCGACGT
The DNA here is from genome assembly GCA_030432795.1 of Gammaproteobacteria bacterium. Lineage (GTDB taxonomy): Bacteria > Pseudomonadota > Gammaproteobacteria > Pseudomonadales > Azotimanducaceae > SYFY01. Next base: position 1,908 of record JAUILW010000223.1, on the reverse strand, counting down.
GGGCGAGTTGTACTTTCAGCTCAGCCGCTCCGAGTCCTGGGCGCTGGAAGATTCGATTGTCAAAGACGGCAGCTTCAGCGTCGAAAAGGGTGTGGGCGTGCGAGCGGTCAGCGGCGAGAAAACCGGCTTTGCCTATGCCGAGCAGCTGAGCCGGCAGAGTTTGCTGGACGCAGCCAGGGCGGCGCGCAGTATCGCCCGTGCCGGCGGTGACGGACGGGTGCAGGTGGCCAAGGCGCAGCCGGTGTCGCCGATGTACGACGGCATCGATCCTATCCCCGGGCTCGCGGAGACCGACAAGGTGGCGCTCCTTTCGCGCCTGGATGCGGTTGCGCGTGCGGCGGATCAACGGGTGAGTCAGGTGCAGGTGCGCCTGAGCGCCAGTTTCGAGACGATTCTGGTGATGGATTCACTAGGCACGCTGGCTGCGGACCATCGTCCGCTGGTGCGGCTGGACGTGTCCGTCATCGTCGACAGCAACGGCCGTCGTGAACGGGGGTTCGCCGGCGGTGGCGGCCGCTTCGACCTGGCCACGCTCAGCGGTTACGGGGAGGAATTGGCGCGCGAGGCGGTGCGCACGGCGATCGTCAACCTCGACGCAGTAAACGCACCCGCGGGGCCGATGCAGGTTGTGCTTGGCCCGGGCTGGCCGGGCGTACTGCTGCACGAGGCCGTGGGCCATGGGCTCGAAGGCGACTTCAACCGCAAAGGCACCTCCGCCTTTGCCGGACGTGTAGGCGATCTTGTGGCATCGCCTTTGTGCACGGTGGTGGACGACGGCGCCATGTTTGGGCGCCGCGGATCGCTGTCCGTGGACGATGAAGGCACGCCCACGGGTGAAACCGTGCTCATCGAAAACGGCGTGCTCAAGGGCTATCTGCAGGACAAACTCAATGCCCGTCTCATGGGCGTGGCGCCCACCGGCAACGGCCGACGACAGTCCTATGCGCACCTGCCCATGCCGCGTATGACCAACACCTACATGCGCGCCGGCGAACATGATCCGGCGGAAATCATCCGTAGCGTTGAGGACGGTATCTACGCGGTGAATTTCGGCGGTGGCCAGGTGGATATCACTTCCGGGCAATTCGTGTTTTCCGCAACCGAGGCCTACCGCATCCGAAAGGGTGAAATCACCGACCCGATTCGGGGTGCGACGCTGATCGGCAACGGACCCGACGTCATGTCGAAGATTTCCATGGTGGGTAACGATCTGGAGATCGATCGCGGTGTAGGCGTTTGCGGCAAAGACGGTCAGTCCGTGCCGGTGGGTGTCGGTCAGCCGACACTCAAGATCGATGAGGTGATCGTAGGCGGAACCGAGGCGTGACCCTGCTCACTTGCCGTCACGTAAAAAGCGATACAGCGAACGTGCACTGGTGGCGCGTTGATTCTCGCTTTTCGCCGAACGGGTGCGTTTGATGAGTTGTCTGAGCTTCTGGCGGTCGGCTTGTGGATGTGTCGAGAAATATTCTGTCAGCGCTTCATCGGATGCCAAAAGCGCGTCGCGCCAGCGTTCGAGCTGCGCATGCTCGTACACGGCCTGGGCGCTGACACCGTCCTGCGTGTCGATTGCCTCCTGCAGGGCCAGGGCTGCATCCGCATCCAGATCCCGAAGATGCTTGCCGATGCGCTGCAGTTGCCGGCGGCGTGCGCCGTGGTTCGGCATGCGGCGATATTCAGAGATCGCCTGCGCCAGTTCTTCGGGGAGGCCTAGCTCGGCGAGCGCAGACGGCGAGCGCTCGGTGAGCGCCTTACCCACCTGCTTGAGGCGCTCCGCTTCGCGCTTGCGGGCGGATTTGGACGGTTCTTCTTCCGACATCATCGATTCGAACAGACTTGGGGTTGCTTCGTGACAGAGCATGGTAACGAAAAACGGCGGGAACTCGAGGCGCTGGTTAGCCGCATACT
>JAUILW010001021.1 GCA_030432795.1 Gammaproteobacteria bacterium | reverse complement strand
CCGTGCGAGCGCTGTGTGCACGCCTGGATGTGCCGCCGCCAGGGCTGCGGACAGCGTCAGCAGCATGCCGGCCAGAGCGTGGTTCATTTACTGATGACGAACCAGTCCAGCACCTGGCCGTGCTCGTCCACGAAGCGGGAGGTGAGCGTGGTGGCGGTGGCGTCCAGCACCACGGAACCGCGCCGGGCCAGGCCATTGGGTTGCGCACCTTCGATGCTGGCGTCGAAGGGAATATGCGCCGGGTGCTGCAGCCAGTTGGGCAGTGTGCAGCCCATGCGCTGGCCGGGCTCGCATGGATGGTGCTCGTCCGCTTTGCCGGCGCTGCCGGCGACGGTGTACACCGCGCGATCGTCGGCGCCGCTGGACGGGCTCACCTGCTGATAACCCTCATCGCCGCGGCCGATCGCCGGCGCCCCGGCGGCGTTCAGTTCGGCGTGCTCGGCGGCGTCGAAGGTGTCTGCGGTGCCGTAGTGGCCGTTGAGGTACCAGGACCGCTCGTAGTTGTGCGCGTGGCCGCTGTACACCACATCCACGCCGTAGTCTTCGAATACCGGCGCGAACGTCTCGCGCATGTCGATCTCCGCCTGTTCGTGGTCGGAATCGTGGTTTTCGCCTTTCGTGTACGGCGGGTGGTGGAAGATGACGATGGTCCAGTCCTGGGTGTTGGCGCTGAGGTCATCCACCAGCCAGGCACGCATGGCGGCGCGCTGGTCGTCGTCGCGGTTGCTGAGCTGCGAATCCAGGCTCACCACGTGCACGTTGCCGTAGTCGAAGGCGTAGTACTGCTCGGTGCCGCTCGCAACACCGCCGTTTTCGCCGCGGCTCGGCAGCGAGAAGATGTCGAGGTAGGGCAGGCCACCCGCGTCCGGGCCGTCGCCGTTGCTGTCGTAGCTGGCCGGGTCCGTCGACTCACTGACGCCGCCGATAGGCATCATGATCGGACCGGACTCACATTGCGGCATGGGCCGGAACAGGCACACGTTGAGAAGCCCCGCGCCCATCTCGTGGTTGCCGATGGTGGGCCAGGTAGCAACCTGTCGCACGATGTTCGGATAGACGTCGAAGTAGGCGCCCTGCCACTGGGCGTCGGTGCCCTCCAGGTAGGCGTTGTCACCGAGCAGGAG
>JAUILW010000222.1 GCA_030432795.1 Gammaproteobacteria bacterium | reverse complement strand
GGCCACATGTACAGGCACTCGTGAATGCACTCCTCCGGATTGTCGCCGTAGGGCCGGAACCGGTAAAAGATCTGGTTGAACGAACCCCAAGGGCTGATGTTCGGGAACACGCTGTAGTAAATGGGGTCGAGCAGTTCTGCGTCGCTCACGTCGTCCATCATGTCGCCCAGGGTTTTGCGTAGCTCCTCCCGCCGAACCGCGGCAGCGTTGGCGCGTTTCTCGGCGAAGTCACCGGTGGGCACGTTCGATGGCAGCGTGTCCATACCCGCCACCAGGCGACCACCCACCCAGTTACACAGGTGGATGTCGGCGTGAAACTTATCGCCGTCCAGATGGTTGCCCCAGTCGTCGAAGTAGCCAACGCGGTTGTCGGTGGTGGTTACTTTCACTCGACCTTCCTCCACGCGCTCGTAGATGTTGCCCGTGAGTTCGTGGCGCTGGCGGGTAAAGGGTGTGGCCTGGGTGTAGGGCTGCTCGCGCAGCCACTCCGGCACATGCGGGCTGCCCACCAGGTGTGCGGACAACGCACGCGAGAAGTTGCCGAACACGTCGTACTTGGAGTTGGCGCAGCCTAGCGAGCCGAGTAGCGTCGGATGGGTGGCCACCGAGTGGTAGGCCTCCGCAAAGGCTTCGTGCGCTGCTTTCCAATTGCAAGGCAGCCGTTTGGCGACGTGCACCGCCTTGTAGCGACGCTCCATGGGCAGGTGCGTCATGTGCGCATCGAGGTCGCCGAGGAAGTCCTCCAGAGGCTCGCAGTCGGGATCTGGATTGATGAACACGAAGCCGCCCCAGCGACCCACGCGTACCTGCTTGAGTGAGTGTGTTGCCTTCGACACCGTTGGAAAGTCCCAGTGGCAGGGTACTTCCTGCAGCTCGCCATCGAGCCCCCAGGCCCAGCCGTGGAACGCGCAGCGCAGGTTGTACAGGCCTTCCTCGTTCTGATGCAGCAGTTGCCGGCCGCGATGCAGGCAGGCATTGGGGAAAGCGTGGAAAGTATCTTCCCCGCTGCGCACGACGACGTAGGACAGGTCGGCAATGTCGTAGACAATGGCATCGCCTACATTCGGGATGTCGTCCTCGTGGCAAGCCATCTGCCACACGCGCTTCCACAGCCGTTCTTTTTCAAGCTCGAAAATCTCACGCGAATAGTAAACCTTCGGATCAACGATGGTCGGCCCCGGGGGCAGGGGGTTATCCACGCGCAGGATGTCACGCACCGGGTGGGAGTCGCGGTCAAGGACTTCGTTGTAGCTGATACCCGCGGAACGATCGGTGCCGGTGACGGTTTCGACCATGGTGAAACTCCCCTGTCTTTAGATTGAACAACAGGGGAGATAAGTGCCGCAGGAGGGGTGGAAGCGCAATAGCGGTTAACCCGTAGTTGCGCTTCGCTGACGGATGCGTGTGGTCAGTCGATTGGTGAGAGCAACTCAGGCGCGGTAACGAGTTTTCGGACGCCGTGCGATTTCGTTTCCTTGAAAGCGTTGCCGCTCTCTGCCCAGCGGTGCAATGAGTTGATGTCGAGCTTTTCGCACTGCGGACGCACGCTCCAGGTGACTTGTGCGGGTGAACATACCGCCTGGGTGTAGCTCGGGCCCGTGGTGGAGCCGAGGAACTCAACCGGCGTGCCCGTAGACGCCGGCAGGCTGCGCGGCTGATGCAGGCCGTTCACCTGGTTGCCCTGATACGCCATGTTCATGAAATCCAGAGCGTTGGCGTCATTCACCACAAGAAAAACCTGCGTTTCTACGCGTAGCAGTGGATCTGTGCAGCCTTCCGGAACGCAGGCGCCCAGGCCTTCGCCGGGCGTAGCGTCGCAGGTGGTATGCACCCAGTGTACTTCTATGGTGTCGCCCGGTTTCACGCCTTTGTAGGCGCCAGGGGCAGGTGCCAGTTCGGCTTCGGTCAGGTCACGCGTATCGTTACAGGCGAAGCCGGCTGACCCATCGTTGACGGCGATGTTGAAACCCGGACCTTTGTGTTCGGCCTGCGTGTGCGTGTGGATATTGCACAGGTTCATCTCGCTGCTCGGCGGCGCGAAGGGAAACTCTACGGAGTTGAGCCCGTAGCCGCTGCTGATGTCGCGGGGGGTTTGCGGCCCGGCATCGAGGCAGAGACCTTCCTTTTTCTCCTCGCCCGCGTGCGCTGCTGAGGAGAAGGTCAGGTAAGCTGCTACAACGGCAGCCAGTTTGGCGAATCGATTCATCGAAAGTTCCTTGTTGCTCGACTGTGTCTGGAAGACGAGGCGGTATACTAAGAAAGGTAACTTATTCGATCCATTCGATCCTTTGGCGCTATTGATTCGGCACGGCCGAGGCATGGAGTTACCCCCTCGCTAGCGGTGAAGTGCACGTCCATCCTGCGCATCGTAGCTGCGTTTGGCGCTATTCCACAGCGCGTGACGCCATCCGTCCCGACGTGCCGGCCACCATGTCGCGTCCCTCGTTGCTCGGCTTCAGGCTCGGCTCGCGGCCGCGGGAAAAGTTGAACGGCTCGGTGTCGATGTCTTCGAGTTCTATCTCGCGGTTCAGCACCGCCTGCTTCCAGGCCTGATGGTTGTCCTCGTCAGCGTGAAACTCAGGCATCACTTCCCGAGCGAACAGTTCGAGGCTGTCGCAGATGTCCTGGTGCGTGTTCTTACCCGCCTGGTTGAGCAGGATCACCTGATCGACGTTGGCTTCCTTGAGTTCCATGAGACGCTGGCGGATGGTGTCCGGCGAGCCGATCAGCTCGGAGCCGGAGCGCCGTTGTCCCTCAGGTGTTGCCTTCCACTCCTGATAGCGTTCCCAGAAATTCACCTGGCCTGGCTCGAAGGGACCTTCTTTACCGTACAGGCGCAACGCGAATTGAAAGAACGTCCAACCATCGGCCTTGCGCCATGCCTCTTCATCGGTCTCGGCGCACATGAACCCGGACACTACCGCCAGGTTGGGGTTGGTCTGGTAGTCGGTGAGTGGGTCCAGATGGTTGAGGTAGGTGTTGTAGTAGGCATTAACCCAGGCGCGGGAGGCGTCCAGATCCACAAATTTGAAGCACAGCGCGCCCATACCGCGGTGGGCGCTGTACTTGATGGTGTCGAGTTGTGAGCAGGCAACCCACAGTGGCGGGTGCGGCTTCTGCAGCGGTTTCGGCACGACGGCGCGCTTAGGGAAGTTAAAGTACTCGCCGGAGTACTCCCAGCCATGGTTGTAGAACATGGGCAGAGTGCAGCGCACGGCGTCTTCCCACACCAGGCGCTTGTCGCGAAAGCGCAGGTTGAACGGGTGCAGTTCGGTAACGGACGAGCCTTCGCCCAGGCCGAGCTCCACACGGCCGTTGGACACGAGGTCCAGGGTAGCGACCCGTTCCGCCACCCGCGCCGGGTGGTTGGTGGTGAGCTGGATGATGCCGTGACCCAGGCGGATGTTCTTCGTGCGTTGACTCGCAGCGCCTAGAAATACTTCAGGCGCGGAGGAGTGCGAGTACTCCTCCATGAAATGGTGCTCCACCTCCCAGGCATAGTCGAAGCCCAGCCGGTCGGCGAGTTCGATCTGATCCAGGGAATTCTGAAAGAGCTGGTGCTCGCTGAAGTCTTCCCAGTCTCGCGGCAGCTGGTGCTCGTAAAAGATTCCGAATTTCATGACTCACCCTCCCAAGTTCGTACCACACCGAGTGTGGCACAGCGGGAATCGGTCGGCCACAGCAGCGGTCAGCGGGTCGCGAGTTCCCCTAAGAGCGTCATGGCCTGTTCTGCCTGCGCTTCGGGTACGAAAATGTGGTCATGGTGATAGCCGGCCACCACGTTGGCGCTGATGCCGCCTTCGGCCAGGGCCGTGGCGAACGCTGCGGTGAGCCCCACGGCGTGGAGGCTCGAGTGCACGCGCAGAGTAATCCTACGAAACACGCCGTCGTAGGCAAACGCCTTTGCATCTGCCTCGGCCAGTGGCAGGACCAGCGTCCAGCCTTCGGGCTCCTGGCAGGCGGCGATCGGAGACAACCGTGCAGCGTCGCTGATGCTCAGTGCTTCGAAGGTGCAGAAAACGAAGCTTCCGGGCGTCAGCTCCGGTGCCATTTGCTGCAGCAGGATACGCAGGTTCTGCTTGCCGGGAGACGCCACGGTCGCTGTCAGGCTATCAGCGTTTGCAGCGCTTCCAGTACCTTCGCGGGGTGATCCGCGGCTTTGGCAACGCGGCGCCAGTGCTTCGCGACCTTGCCTTTCGGGTCGATGATCACGGTGGAGCGGATGACGCCCATGGACTTCTTGCCGTAGAGGGTCTTCTCGCCGAACGCATCGTACTTCTCCATCATCTTTTTCGACGGATCTGAAAGCAGGCCGAATGGCAGTTTGTACTTGGTTGTGAACTTCTGGTGGCTTGCCGCGTCGTCCGGCGATACGCCGTACACCCGCACGCCGAGTTTCTCGATGGGTTTCCACAGATCACGAAAGCCGCAGGCCTCCTTGGTGCAGCCGGGGGTGTCGTCGCGCGGGTAGAAGTACAGCACCACCCAGTCACCCTTGAGATCCCTCAGTGCTACCTTGGCGCCGTGGGTGTCGGTGAGGGTGAATGCGGGTGCCGCCTTGCCTTCTTCGATCGCCATCTCGCCTCCTGTGTGTGCTTACTTGTTCATGTGTGTGTCCCGTCCGGAAGGTAGCAGGATGCGGCCGTCTTGACTACAACCCGGCAGCTCTCGATAGTGCTGAGACGATTTCGGATGGGATAGGGGGGAACGGAATGAGCTTCAGCGGAGCGGACCTGATCGCGCGCGCCCTGGCGGACCTGGGTGTTCGACACGCCTTCGGCATCGTCAGCATCCACAACATGCCGATATTCGATGCCATCAACCGCCTCGGCGTCACGCAGCTCATCGACGTGCGCCACGAGCAGGCGGGAACCCACGCCGCGGATGGCTATGCCCGCGCCACAGGCGGTATCGGTGTGATGATCGCCTCCACCGGCCCCGGCACGTCCAATACGGTGACAGGATTGTACGAAGCGGAGTACGCCTCCTCCCGGGTGCTGGTGATCACCGGCCAGGCGGAAACCCGCTTCTACGGCAAGGCGCTGGGCTACGTGCACGAGGCGGAGCGCCAGGTGCCGATGCTGGCCGCGGTATGCCGGCGGGTAGAAAGCCCGCGCCATGTAGCCCGCCTTGGCGATGCCATTGATGCTGTCGTACGGGAGATGTACACAGGCAGACCGACGCCCGTAGCGCTGGAGGTGCCCATTGATCTGCAATACGCGGAGGTCACCGAGCGGGCATTCGCTCTACCGGAACCGGTGACCATCGAGCCAGACTCCGCCACCGTGGCAGACATCGCCGACCGCCTGGCTGGCGCGGGTCGTCGGGTGATCGTCGCTGGCGGTGGCGTGGTGAGCGGTGATGCGCACGAGGCTCTGCAGGCTCTCGCCGAGAAGCTGGATGCGCCGGTCTTCACCACATCCAACGGCCGCGGTGTCCTGCCGGAAGATCATCCGCTGTCCCTTGGCAACTACTATGCGAGTGCGGGCATGTATCAGGCGGTGGCCGAAGCAGACATCACCCTGGCTGTGGGCACCCGATTTGCCGTGGGCGTGGACGGCCAGCAGGCGCGCCTCACGCCGCCCGGTACGCTTATACAGATCGACGTGGACCCTGCGGTCATCGGCCGTACGCATCGCGCGCATGTGGGCCTTGCAGCCGAGGCGCGTCAGGCGCTCGAAGCCATCAATGCAGCCCTTGACGCTCCCGTGCCGAACGATGCGCAGTTCAATCAGGCGGTGTTCGAAGCGCGCGACGGAGTGCGCGCCGCCATGCGTGCGCGGCTGGGCGAAGACTTTCCGCGCATCATGGACAGCCTGCGCCAGGCGCTGCCTCGGGATGGGCTTTTCGTACGCGACCAAACCATTTCGGCCTACAACTGGGGTAACCAGCAATTTCCCATCTACGCTCCGCGCACCACCATGAACCCCACCTCCGGCGCTATCGGCCCCGGCCTGCCGTTGGCGGTTGGCGCGGCAGTGGCCTCCGGCAGAAAAACGGTGGTGATTCACGGCGACGG
>JAUILW010000221.1 GCA_030432795.1 Gammaproteobacteria bacterium | reverse complement strand
AAGCGCGGTGGATTTCTGCCGCCGGTAGCGCTCGAACGGCGCATGTGGGCCGGCAGCCAGATGACATTTCATGCGCCGCTGCGCATCGGCGATGCCGTGGAGAAGACCTCGCGCGTGGTGAGCGTGGAGGAAAAATCCGGCAAGGCCGGTCCGCTGGTGTTCGTCACCGTGCAGCACACCCTGCAATCGCCTCGCGGGTTGGCCGTGGAAGAAACACAGAACATCGTCTATCTGCAGATGCCTGACAAGTTCGCGCCCGCACCGCCGAACCCGTTGCCCGAAGATCTCGCCTGGCGCGACGCGGTAGCGGTCGACCCCGTGCTGCTGTTCCGGTTCTCTGCGCTCACCTTCAATGGTCACCGCATTCACTACGATCGCACGTATGCCATGGATGTAGAGCGGTACCCTGGTCTGGTGGTGCATGGACCGCTGCAGGCGCTGCTGCTCATGGAGTCGGCACGGGCGAAGTTTGCCGATCGCACGGTGGCAGCGTTCGATTTCCGCGCGACGCGCCCGGTGTTCGACTTCGATGACATGAGCGTGTGCGGCCGCGAAGGGGACGATGGCAGCCACACGCTCTACACGGCCAACACTTCCGGCGATATTGCGGTGCAGGCGCGTCTCACCTGGTCGTGAAGCGCTTGGTCACGATGAAGGCTTGACCTGCGCAGGTTCTGCGTTGATGAGTGCGAGCACGGTGACGGGATCCACACGGTAACCGTTCAAGCTCACGGACCAGTGCAGGTGCGGTCCGGTCACCCGGCCCGTCGCACCGACCAGGCCCAGCACGTCCCCCTGGCTGAGCGTGTCGCCTTCTTCCACGTGAATCTCGTGCAGATGACAGTACATGGTCACCAGCCCCTGGCCGTGGTCGATGAATACCGTGTTGCCGTTGAAGTAAAAGTCGCCGGTAATGCGGACCACGCCGTCTGCGGCAGCCTGCACCGGTGTACCGGTGTCGGCGGCGATATCCAGGCCGCTGTGCGGGCTGCGAGGTTCGCCGTTGAGCACGCGGCGGAATCCGAACTGGCTCGAGGTGATGCCCTCTACCGGCTTTATCATCGAGCGGATTGCCGGAACGCGGCTGAAGCGCTGGTACTCGGCACCCATGCGGGCGGACTCTGCACGGATACGCTCCAGACTCTCCGGGTCGGGATTGACCATCTTCTTGTTTTCGATGGTCAGGCGCTGCTCCGGGTACTGCTTGGCTACCACCTCGAAGGTGTGCGGTGTGCGACCCTCGGCTTCGATAACGTAAGCGGTCTTTGTACCGGGCTGCGTGTTGATGCCGATGCCCACCAGCGCGAAACCATCGCGCACCAGCGCCGGGCGACCGTCGTACTCCACACCCTGGACACCGTCCGGCAATGCGAGGCGGTACACGCCCCCAGGAACTGCCTGGCCCCAGGCTGCGCTGCTGACGAGTAGGGCTGACAGAATGATCCACTTGATCACGAAGACTCCTCCTTCCGTGTGGCGCCGAGACCTTCGCCCGGATGCCGTTGTTTGAGCTCAAGGGTGGCATACCCATCCGCAAGGTGCGCTAGCACCTCATTGTCTAGCGTGTGAACGCTTGTTTTTGCGTTGCCGGCGTTATCGGTGAGGATGGCATAGCCGCGGCCCAAGGTGTCCAGGGGGCTCACGGCATGCAGCGTGCGGGCCAGCGCCGCCGCCTGTTGCCGGCGCATGGAGATCGTCGATAGCATGGCCCGTGCGGCCCGGTCGTTGAGCCCTGTCAGCGTTTCGTGCAGACGGCGGATCGCGCGCTCCGGGTGCTGCGCGGACAATCCCCGCTCCAGCCCGGTAAGCGTTTGGCGTTGGCGGGTCAGATGCTGTGCCATGGCGCGGCCCGCGCGCAGGGCCAGGTCGTCCATGCGCTGCATCCACTGTTGCACCCGGCCGGCGGGGCTCGTCAATCGTGCTCTGGAGTTATCGAGCCGCGCGTGCAGCTGGCTGAGTCGGTGGTTGGTGAGCCGAACAAGCAATGCCTGGGTTTCGCGTATACGAGCCGACATGGTCTGCACGTCTGGCGTGCAAAGCTCCGCCGCTGCCGAGGGGGTGGGCGCGCGAACGTCCGCCACGTAGTCGGTGATGGCGGTATCGATCTCGTGGCCGATGGCGGAGATGGTAGGGATCGGTGCTGCGGCCAGGGCGCGGGCCACCCGTTCCATGTTGAATGTCCACAGATCCTCCAGGGAGCCGCCGCCGCGGGTGACGATCGCGAGGTCGGCTTCGACTTGGGGTAGTCGCGCGATGGCGCCGAGGATCTGCGCTTCGGACTGATCGCCCTGCACGGCAACATCGAGCACCACGACTTCAGCCACCGGATAACGACGTCGCCACACGCTCAGCATGTCCTGCAGCGCGGCGCCGGTCTGCGAGGTGATCACCGCGATGCGCTTCGGGTAGACGGGCAGCGGCCGTTTGCGCGCCGGGTCGGTGAGCCCTTCGCTGTGCAGCTGCTTGAGCAGCGCCTCATAGGCGAGCCGCAGCGCGCCTTCGCCCGCGGCTTCCATGTGGTCGACGATGATCTGAAAGTCGCCGCGGGCTTCGTACAGGCTCACACGGCCACGCAGGAGCACACTGAGGCCATCTTTTGGCTGCAGGTTGGCGAAGCGGTTGCGGTTGACGAACATGGCGCAGCGGATCTGTGTCGCTTCGTCCTTGATCGAGAAGTACCAGTGGCCGGAGCTTGGCCGGCGGAAGTTGGACAGCTCGCCGGTGACGCGCACCTCGTTGAACCGGCTCTCGATATGCACGCGCGCGGCGCGCGCGAGCTCCGACGGCGTCATGGTTGTCGATGTCGGGGCTGGTTGGGGAGGTTCAAAATCCACGGCGGGATTGTAGCGGCCTTGACACAGCGGCACTACCGAGGCCCTCTATGCCCATGAGCGAACCACTGACTTTCGAAGAGGTGCTGGCCCGTGATGCCGGTATGTTGAACCGACTGGGTATGCGTTATGAGTGGCATCGCGAGGGCGCGTGCCGCATGGCGGCCACGGTGGATGCTGACGTGGTGAATGCTGCCGGTTTCGCGCACGGGGCGCTGTACTTCGCGCTGGCCGACACCGCCAGCGCCTATGCGGTTCGCTCTCTTGGCGTCTACGGAGTGACCACCGATGCGAACATGCACTACGCGAGGGGCGCGGCGGCGGGGGATGAGATTCATGTGCTCGCCGAGGTGGTCTCCCGTTCCCGACGTCTGGCGAGTATCCGCGCAGAGGTGCGGCGTACGGCGGATGATACGCTCCTCACCCACGGCACCTTCAGCTTTATGCTGCTTGGTTGAGTGCGAAAGCCACCAGTAGCGGCAGGCTGACGAACGATAGCAGCGTGCTGAGCAGAATCACGCCAGCCACCTGTTCCGGTTCGTTGTCGAATTGTTCGGCGAAGACGATATTGAACACCGCCGCGGGCATGGCGGACTGGATGATGACCACGCCAGCTGCGATGCCTTGCAGATCCAGCAGCCACACCAGCGCATAGCCTAGAGCCACGCCGCCCAGTACTCGCAGCGCCGCCATAGCCGCGGGCCGCGCGAATCCAGCGAGCTTCAGCCGTGCGATGGAGGTGCCCAACATCAGCAGCATCACCGGTATGACGAAACCGGCCAGCAGCTCCGCCGTCGCACTGACGAACAACGGCACAGCGCCAGGCTCCGCACGCGCCAGGAGTGCTGCGAGCAGCGCCCAGATCACCGGTTGCCGTAGCAGCTTTGCCGGCTCGAAGGTGCCGGATGCCAGTGCCAGGCCCAGCGTGTATTGAGACACCGAGTTGACAGCGTAAAAACACACGCCCAGCGCCAGGCCCGCATCACCGAAGGCCATGAAGGTGAGCGGCAATCCCATGTTGCCGGTGTTCGGCTGCACCAGGGTGGGCAGGTACACCCGCAGCGGCGTGCCGGTGAGTTTCAAAACAACCGTGCCGATCAGCAGCATACCGAAGATGCAGGCGGCGGCTGCTAAGGCGACGGTGCGGAAGGCTTGCGCGTCCACGTCGATGCCGGTGAGCGAGGAAAACACCAGGCAAGGTGCGCCGACGGTCATCACCAGGCCGCCGATGGTGGCGTTGTCGAACGGCAGGCCACGTCGGTACCAGGCATAGCCGATGCCGGCGACGATGAACACCGGCGCGATGACGTTGAAGATCTGCAGGAGCAAAAGTGTGGCTCACCAGGGCGGCTCGCCATGATAGCCTCTGCGGAATGAAGATGCGGCTACCCATGCTCCTGACGTTGCTGTTGCTCCTGGCGGGATGCCGTGCCGCGCCAACAGCCGATCTCAGCTTTGCGCGGGAGGTAACCGACGCATTCGCTGGCGAGCTGCAGCAGGCACTGGCCGGTGCAATGGCCCGGGGTGGGCCAGTGGCGGCGGTGGAGGTGTGCCGCGATCAGGCACCGCAGATTGCCGCATCGGTCTCAGCCCGCTACAGCGCAAGCGTTGGCCGGGTAAGCGACCGGTTGCGCAATCCGGCCAATGCGGCTACTGCCTGGCAGTTAGAGGGGCTCGCATTGTTCGCTGCAGAGGATGCCAGCGTGCCGCGGCTTGAGTACCTCACGCAAGCCGAAGATGAGAGGCGCTACATGCGGGCCATCCGCATCGCGCCGTTGTGCACGGCCTGCCATGGGAATGCCATCGCCGAGCCGGTTGCTCAGGTGCTGGCGCGTGACTACCCGAACGACGCTGCTCGCGGCTACCAGCCAGGTGATCTGCGCGGCGCTTTCTACGTCACCTGGTCCGCACCATGAAGTGGCGCGAGCAGATGTTTGCGACCTGCTTTCTGATCCTGTGGTGTCTGTCGGCGGATGACCCGGTACCTGTTAGTGAGGAACGCGCGTTACCACACCGGGATCGAGCAGGCGCCGCCGCGTAGGAAAGCGACAATCTCCTCGCTGCGGGCCGCCGCATCTTCCTCGCCGAGGGCCATGAGGGTTGCCAGGTACTCGGGCTCGAAATTCACCATCGATAAGGCATCCGCGCTCTTGGCGTCCTTATTGGACAGGCCACGCTCGAAGAAGCGGAATGCTCGCGGCAGGCGCACCTCGTTCTCGGCGGCGAGCTTGCCCATGTCGCGGCTCGGCCGCAGCACCATGACCTCTACCGGGCGAAAGCCCTGACGTTGCTCTTCGGGCAGCGCCTGCACCAGGCGATTGATGCGCGTCATCTGCAGGGCGTCGTAGTCCAGGATGTCCAGAAACACGGCGTTCAGCATTACCCCGGCTATCTGCGCCGGCGACGGATAGGGTGGCAGGATGTCGGCGACCGGTAGCCGGTTGGCCGGTACCGGTCGCAGGCGTGGCGAAACGGCGAGGATGCGATCCGCGCCCAGATGCAGCGATGGTGACAGTGGCGCCGTGAGCCGCACGCCGCCGTCGCCGTGCCAGGCGGTGCCGAGCGCGGTTGCGGGGAAGAAAATCGGCAGGGCGGAAGAGGCGAGGATGTGCTGAATGGTAATGTCTTCGAACTCGGCCCTTAGCTGACCGCGCCCCCAACTCGTCTCGCCGTTGCTCTGTACCCAGGCGGTGGAGCGACCGGTATCGTAGTTGGTGGTGATGATGGCGAGCGCCTGCAGCAGATTGCTGTTCAGATTTTCGCGGATGCCGGTGACGCGATCGCCGTCGAGGTTCAGCGCTTCCTGCAGAAACTCGCGCAACGGCGTCGTGTCCACCATGCCATGGATGCGCCGGTTTGCCAGACGGCCCCCGGTGAGAATCGGCAGTGCCGCGCCAAACAGCTTGCCCAGCATGGCCCGCAGCTCGGTGCGGAATACCCGCTCTGTGTCCAGATCCAGCCACAGCTCGCGTAGCCGTTCCACAGCATCGGGCCAGCTGCCGCGGTAGCTGGCCAGGTGCACGGCGTTGATGGCGCCGGCCGACACGCCAGTAATGATCTGCGGCCGGTAGTCCGGCATGGCTTTGGCGATATGCCTCAGGCAGCCCACCTGATAGGCCGCTCGCGCGCCGCCGCCGGCGAGGAGGATGGCTTGGCTGTTCATGCTGCTATCAGCATAGCCGCAAATGGCGT
>JAUILW010001020.1 GCA_030432795.1 Gammaproteobacteria bacterium | reverse complement strand
TGCTGCTGTCGCTGTCCATCGGCACCGCCATCGCCCTTGGCCTGCTGCTGATGCGCATCAGCGGACGCTGGTGGCTGTCGTGGCCGGCACAGGTCTATTTCTACGTCTTCCGCGGCACCCCGATCCTGGTGCAGATCTTCATCGTCTATTACGGCCTGCCGCAGTTCGAGTGGGTCCGTGAAAGCATTTTCTGGCCGGTCCTGCGCGACCCCTTCGGCTGCGCCATCGTCGCCCTGTCGCTCAACGTCGGCGCCTACGTGTCGGAAATCTTCCGTGGCGGCGTGCTGTCGGTAGAGCGCGGTCTCAACGAGGCCGGCGCCGCCCTCGGCATGTCCGCCAGCCAGCGCTTCATCCACATCACCGCGCCGCTGGCCATGCGCATCTGCCTGCCCGCCTACGGCAACGAGATCATCAGCCTGCTCAAGTCCACCGCGCTGGCCAGCACCATCACCCTTGCCGACATGACCGGCATTGCCCGCACCGTCGTCGCCGAGACCTTTGCGCCCTACCAGGTCTTCCTTTCCCTGGCCATCGTCTACGTGGTCATCACCTGGTTCATCCAGCGCTCGATCCGCTCCATCGAGGGCTACCTGGGCCGGCACACGATCCGTTAGCCATGCACGCCTACGCGAAGAGTTTTCCATGAACCAACATGAACCACCGATCATCCAGCTCGTCGGCGTGGGCAAGACCTTCGGCGACTTCACGGCACTGACCGATATCGATCTTGAAGTGCACCGCGGCGAGAAGATCGTCATCTGCGGGCCTTCGGGCTCGGGCAAGTCCACCCTGATCCGCTGCATCAACCGCATGGAAGAGCATTCCTCGGGCAGGATCATCGTCGACGGCCGGGAGCTGACCGACAAGACCCAGGACATCGATGCCGTGCGCAGCGAGATCGGCATGGTGTTCCAGAGCTTCAACCTGTTTCCGCACATGACGGTGCTGAAGAACCTGACCATCGCCCAGCAACTGGTGCGCAAGACATCCCGGGCCGAGGCGAAGAAGGTCGCGCTGCACTACCTGGAGCGGGTGAAGATTCCCGAGCAGGCGAACAAGTACCCGGTGCAGCTTTCCGGGGGGCAGCAGCAACGGGTGGCCATTGCCCGCGCCCTGTGCATGAAGCC
>JAUILW010000220.1 GCA_030432795.1 Gammaproteobacteria bacterium | reverse complement strand
CTGAGCGAACCGACGGCCGGGGGGCTGACCAGCGTGATGATCATATCGTCGCCATCGTCGTCAATGGTCTGCGTGAACAGACCATTGCTGGCATCCACCGCAAGCGAAGTACCTTCTTCCACCGTGTATTCGTAGTTGCCCCACACACGCGGCGGATCGTTGTCGGCAACCACCGTGATCGTTACCGTGGCGCTGGCGATATCTCCATCTGCGTCCTGGACCGTGTAGGTAAAGAAGTCCGTGCCGGAGAAGTTTACTTTCGGCGTGTACTCGATCTGGTTGTCAGCCAGCAGTGCGAGGTAGCCGTTGGGCGCCGTGAAGGCGATACCGCCCTCGTCGATCTGCGTGGTAGCCGTGGACTCAGACACGTTGGTGTACTGCGGCGGGTTAGCGCCGGCAGGCCAGTCCACACCGTAGATCGTAATGGTTGCGGGGCCGTCGGCGACGGTGTCGTTCGCCAGCACGTCGATGATTGCCGAGCCTTCTTCGTTCAGATCGAGCTCGTCGATGGTGGCAACATCGTCCTGAGCAATCGGCACGTCATCCTGGCCACCGATGTTCACGGTGAGGGTGTATGTCGCCGTTTCGCCAGCCAGATCCCGCGCCTCGAAGACGATCAGTTGCGTGCCGCTCACATCCGGCACTGTGCTGAAGGTCACCTGCCCTGAACCCGCAACTGACGGCTGAAACGCCACATCACCAGTGTTGGATACCACACTGAAGGTGAGTGCATCCCCTACGTCCGGATCGCTGAAAATCCCCGCAAGATCTATGGGGCTCAGGCTGCTGTCCTCATCCGCCGAGAGCGAACCCGAGGCTGGTGTTGCCACCGGCGGCAGGGCGAACGCAACGCCCTGACACAGGCACAAAGCGAGGGCCACCAGGGTTGCTGACACTTTTGACATGGGTTTCTCCTCCGTCTGCGCGCGCCGGTGCGCACGACCTCCAGACATGGGTTAAAAAATCATTCCGTAGGTACTTTGTAGAACCACCTGCGAGTTGGCAGAACCGCCAACTCCACGTGCGGTTACCCGAAAAATCTCGATTCGATCCGACACCGATTGATAGGAGCTGTTGAGCATAGCCGCCCCCTCGGAGCGCTCCACGGTGGCCAGCCACTCGATGATGTAACGCGGCTGCGCTGCCACATCCGGCACGGAAACAGGCACCTGCACGCTAGCGCCGCCGTTCCAGATGCCCGCATCGGTCCAGCGATCGTCTTCATCAAAGTCGGCCACCGTCCACAAACCATTGTTGCCGGCATCATTGAAAATCGCGGTGGAGTTGACGTTGGCCTCCATCCAGATCTCTGCCTGGCGTAGCGCAGACTCCGCAGACTGAAAGGCCATCATGGCGTCGTGGGAGTTGCGTGCCATGCGCTCTTCGAGGGTCGTGGTCTGCACGGCCGATACGCCGGCGATGGTGAGCACCAGAAGCAGCACCAGGCTGATGAACAGTGCCACGCCTCGTTGTCTGGTTAGCTGCGGCCTACTACGTTGTTGCATACCAATCACCCCAGATTCCGTAACGAGATGGTCTGGCTGAACGTGCGTGTGCTCGGCTCACCGGCGGGGTTGTCGGTGACCACGTCGACGGTACTCGCCTCAATCTGCACGCGCACCGCACGAATGATGTCGTCAACGTTGATGTTGTCCGCCGTGACGTAGCGGTTGGGCGCCACCGAATTGTCCACCGGGGTGGTGTCTATGCCGTACCAGACCTGCAGGTCGCGCACCCCTTCCACCAGCTCCACCGGCGCATCCGTACCTGACTTGCGCCACAGGGAACGGGTGGTCTGGCCGAAGTTATTCGTACCGGTACCCTGCGCCACGTAGTAAATGTCTGTGGTGATTTTAGCCACCGTGGTGCCCTGCGGATCGGTGGCTGAGCCGTAGGCCACGCTTTGCCCTGACAGCGTCGCACCTGCGGCGTTCTGATAGATGGCGATACCGCCGCCGACGCCGGCATCCCAGTTCACCGTGACGTTGCCAAACGCATTTCCCACGCCCGTTACGCGGAACACCGCTGCCTGCTCGCAGTTGCCGATCACAGCGAAGTCATCAACCTGCAGGTCGACGTCGCCATCGTCCACCAGCGGAATCGGGTTCAGCGTGGGTTGCACCACAGCCGCAATGCGCTCGCCAGGATTTTCCACCCGGCGCAACGCCAGAATGTCGGTTTCGGGTATCACCGTGGACATGTCGATGCCGTTGGCGGGCATCGGCGTCGTGGTGCTGGCGCCCTGACGGGGCAGGATCACCGCCGATGGCGTCCAGTCGTTCACCGAGTTGCCGCCACCACCGGTGTACTCGAAACCTGCAACCGACTGGCGTATGTCGACTTCGAAGAGGCTCGCCCAGTTGGCGCCTGCGTTGAGGGTGTGCCAGCGCTTGTTCTCATCAGGATCACAGCCGAAGTAGCCAGCCGCGCGAGCGCTTTCGGCGATGAACTCCAGAGCGTAGCGCGCGCCCTCCTGGAGGCGAGCCTGACCCTGCAATACACGATAGGTCTGATTGTTGCCGACAAAGAGCTGCACAATGCCCGCCGTGATCACCAGGCCCAGCGCCAACGCCAGCAGGAGTTCGATGAGAGAGAAGCCTTGTGCTGATCTACGATTGCCCATGCCCTACCCCTGACTGCTCACGGTAACGCTGCGCGTCTGGTTGCCCCGCTCGCTCCATTGCACGGTGACTGTGATCACCCCGGCAGCGTCTACGGCTACCGATCCATCCCCTTCCGGCAGTCCCGGCTGGGCATCTTCAGGGGCGATGACCTCGGCGTCGCGCAGATCATCACAATCAGACTCAGCGTGGTGATCCCCAAGCGTGCATTTCCAGACACCAAGATCGAAGGCGGCCATCTGCGCCTGCGTGCAGTTGTTGGCGGTGCAATCAATGACACCGCCCGGAAAGTCGCCCACCGCGATCTGGTAGGGCGTGCCCACCGGCGCGCCGATGGGGTTGGCGCGAATACGGTCGAGCACGTCGTAGGCGAGCTGCACCGCCTCAGCGCGCTGCAGCGCCCCTCGATTGTTCTGCATGCTGACGAGCTGCAGGCCGGATATTCCAAGCACCCCTATGCCCATCACCAACACGGCCACCAGGAGCTCGATCATCGAGAAACCACCCTGTCTCACTGTGCCTGCGTTCATGCGCATGTGAAGTCCTCGGAATTGGTGCGGCCGATGACGCTGATGGCGATGGAGCGGCCGTGCGGGTCACTGGCATCGTCACCGCACACCTGGATGCTGCCACCAGCGCCACCCACCAGGAGCCCGCGGGCGTTGAAGCTGAGGGTCGCAACCGCATGCAGGCCGCCGACGGCGTTGAGGCTGACGTTGTCCACGGCGTCAAAGCGACGCAGCACCGTCCCGGCACAGGAACCCGGTGTACCCACCGCCACGCAGTAGCCGCCGCCCCATTCGTTGTCGTCGTCAGGCGCTGCCGCAACGACGCTGACTACGCCGCCAAGCTTGACCGCTTCACTGCGTGCATAGGCAATGGCGCCGATCATGTCGTTTGTGTATGTGGTGAGGCGCTGCTGGTCCACGAAGCCGTTGAAAGCCGGCAGGCCAATGCCCACCAGCACCGATGCCACCGCCAGTGCGACGAGGAGCTCGATCAGGGAAAAACCGCCCTGTGTCAGTGTTCCTCCCACGAATCCTCCCCGGTGCCGATGCTGCCGCTGTTGTCCTGATCCCACATTCGGTTGCCCGCATCGTCGTACGTCATGAACCCGTCACCAGCCATGGCGCCGAGGGGCGTGGCACGCAGGGTGAAGCCGCTGGCAGTACCTGTGACGGTGATGTTGTAGCGGCCCTGATCCACCGATCGCGGTGTGCATAGGACGTTGGACACCGCACCGGCATCTGCATCCGGAGCGCCGTCTCCGTTACCGTCGGCTGCACCGAGGTAGTCGAAGTTTTCGCTTGCCCAGCGCTCCATGCCCTGAGCACAGGCCATGAGATCAGCCTGTGCTTCCGCACGGTAGGAGCGGTCTGCGTAGGCGTTGTAGAGCGGCATGGCAACGCCTGCAACGATGGCGAGGATCGTCACCGCGATCATCAGTTCGATGAGGGTGAATCCGGCCTTTCGTAGCGGTGCAGCAACCCGATTGCGGGTTCTGCTGTCCAGGGTCATCGGTGCTCTGCGCATGGGGTCCGCTCGCATGTTCGCTCCGAGCCTAAGCTATCGGTGCGCGCTACGGTGATCGAGCAGAAACGGCCGAACGGACGGATTAGGCCGACGAGCGGTCTGTGGGCGGGGTCACACTAATGATGGAAACGTCAAATATCAGGCTTTTTCCAGCGAGGGGATGATTGAAGTCGACACACACCTTGCCGTTATCGATGGCAGTAACCACGCCAGGTAGCTCACCTTCCGCCTGGGCGAAGGAAACGATGAGACCCGGCTCGAGGTCCATACCATCGAAACGCCCCTCAGCCATCCACTGCACATTCTCGGCGCGATGCGGGCCAAAAGCGTCGTCTGGTGCGATATCGAACTGTCGATCGTCGCCCGGCACCAGGCCGAGCAGACACGATTCGAATCCCTCCGGGAGACTGCCATCACCCAGGACGAACGTAGCCGGCTGGCCACGGCGGGTTGAATCCACCTCTCTCCCGTCCTCCAGAAGGATGGAAAAGTGCATGGAAACACTGCTGCCCGTCTCCACCGCTGCCCGGCCGAACGGCTCCCGGGAAATGATGTCGGTCATGGTGTGTCCTTGCTGACACGCGCATCACGCGCCTCGCGGATCATCACCAGAATCCACAGTGCTGCACCGCAGAAAAGTGACGAGTCGGCAATGTTGAACGCCGGGAAGTAGGCGGACTCGTAATGGAAGAGGAGAAAGTCCACCACGTAGCCCTGCATCAGTCGATCCACGAGGTTGCCAATGGCACCACCGAGCAGAAGCCCATACACAATCCACATGACACCATCATTCTTCGGCAGCCGGCGCAGCTCGTAGAGAATGAACCCACAGAAGAACACCCCCAAAGCGACGAAAAACCAGCGCTGCCAGCCGCCGGCGTTGGCCAGCATGGAGAACGCAGCACCCTCGTTGTGCCAGCGCACCAGGGAAAAGAAAGGCAGTACGTCTGTGCGATCGTACAGCTCAAACTCCCGGACCACGACCCACTTGGTGACGCGGTCCAGAACGATGGAAATCGTCGCTACCACCATCGCACGCCAGGTCATGCGCCCGCTCCCAAAAAGAACGCACGCGCCTCGGCGATATCTGCGTGGATCTGCTGCTCCAGGGCTTCAAGGGACTCGAATGCCCGCTCGTCGCGGAGCTTGCGAACGAACCGTACGCTCAAGAGGCGCCCATAGATGTCGCCCTGAAAGTCGAACAGATGCACCTCCAGGAGAGGCTCCTTGCCATCTACCGTGGGGCGCACTCCTATGTTGGCAATACCTTCATAGGTTCGATCAAGTCCTTCCACGGTGACCGCGTATACACCTTCCAACGCTGCACGGTACCGCTGCAGGCGTATGTTGGCCGTGGGCACACCAAGCTGACGACCCAGCTGGCGCCCGTACACGACGCGTCCGCTAATGGTGTACGGCCGACCAAGCAGCTTTTCCGCAAGCGCAAAATCACCGGCACTGAGGGCTTCGCGCACCCGCGTGCTGCTCACCCGCTCGTGCTCGAACGTGAGGGTGCCGAGATGGCTGACCTCGAAGCCGAGCCGTTCCCCGGTTTCTTCGAGCATCGCGTAGTTGCCGCGCCGTCCCTCGCCAAACTGGAAGTCGTCGCCTACGACGATGTAGCGAATGCCGAGCGTGCGATGCAGAAACTCCTCAGCCACCCACTCGGCCGTCTGACTGCGGGTGTTTTCGTTGAACGGAAAGCACAGTACGTAATCGAGGCCGGTTTCGCGCAGCCAGTGAATTTTTTCTCGGAATCGCGTCAGGCGCGCCGGTACCTGGGCACCGCGAAAAAACTCGCGCGGGGTGGGCTCGAAGGTTATGAGCATGGTGGGCACCCCCAGCTCACGCCCCTTCGCGACGAGGTGGCTGATCAGGA
>JAUILW010000219.1 GCA_030432795.1 Gammaproteobacteria bacterium | reverse complement strand
GGTGCATTCACGATTTCCAGCGATGTCACCACGAAGGTTACCCAATCGATATAGGTGGCAAGCGTTACGCCCTGCCGCAGCCGCCCTTCCCGTACCGCCCGCTCGAACGTTGGCCGTGCGCAGATCATGCCGGCGTGGCGAAACTCGTCGAGGGTCGCGTGAATACGCTCGAACAATCTGCTTTTCTGATCGCCGAACAGCAGCGACAGCGCCGGGCGCGTGGAGAGCTGCCGCACGAACCAGACGACGTCTTCAATGATCTGCGCTTCGAGAGCTGTGTGCTCGTAGCGCTGCGCTTCAAACTCACCGAGCAGCCGCTCGAAGTCACGCCGCAGAGCGCTCGCAAGCACGTCGTCCTGATCATCGAAGTGCCGGTAGAACGTGGTACGCCCAACCCCTGAGGCGGCAATCACCGCACTGACGGTGGTCTGCTCGACGCCATGGCTATGGTAGAGCGCCACCGCCGCGTCGAGGATCGCATGGCGGGTCGCCTCGGAACGCAGCTGATGGCCGGATGCGGTTACGTGCATAATCATTCGGAACACTATTATATATATTGTTCCTAAATACTAGATTTTAGGAACACATATCCGTAATCTGTTCCCTACTTGAGAGGGGACGATCGATCGATGACCAACGCAACACCGCCGCAAGGCAACCCTGGTGACATTATCAACTGGCCCATGTTGAAGGTGCGCTACCGCACCGATAAAGACGCCGTTGCGGCACTCCTGCCGCCGGGCATCGAGCCAGGCGACGATGCCACGGTGTACCTGACGTTCTACAACTTCCCGGTGCTCAACGAACCGGAATACGGCTTCGTGATGACGGCGTCGGCAAACTTCGACGGCGTGGATGGCGAGTACGCACTGGGCTACGTCATCGATCAGGAAGACGCCATCTACACCAGCCGCGAGCACTGGGGCCAGCCGAAGTACCTCGGCGCCACCACCTACTTCCGAATGCTGGATCACGTGGAGGCGAAGGTCGTACATGCCGGTTACACGTTTGCCCAGTTCTCCGGCAACGTCGCAAGCACCGACGAACCGGGTGAGGTCTTTGAAACCAACGAATGGTGGATCAAGGTGGCTCGTGCCGTGACCATGATGCCCGGCGAGTACGACTACCCGCCCCACGTGGTTCGGGTGCGGGCGAAGTATCGTACGGCATTCCGGCAGACGCTTGCCGGCGAGCTGGTACTGCGCGAATCCCCGCACGACCCGCTGGCGCAACGCCTGCCGATGCGCGAGCAGCTCGACGCTTATCTGTGGACCCCGGAGTTCCTCGAGCGGGAGATCACCGTCGCCGGCCCACTGGACGCGCAGGCCTTCACGCCGTTCGCCCATACCATCGGCGGCAGCCGCTTTCCTCTGGGGTAACACATGCAGAATTTCACTAACAAACTCGCAGTGATCACCGGCGGCGCCAGCGGCGTCGGCCGATCCCTTGCGTTCGCGCTGGGCGCTGAAGGCGCCCGTGTACTCATCGCCGATGTAGACCAGCCCGGCCTCGAAACCACGCAAAAGGCGCTCATCGAGCGCAACATCGATGCCCACGCCCAGTTCTGCGACGTATCCAAACCCGAAAGCGTGGAAGCGCTCGCAGCGAAGGCATTCGATGAGCTGGGTGGTGCGCACCTGGTGTTTGCCAACGCCGGGATATCCGCCGGCGAGGCGGGGCAGATCTGGGAGTACACGCAGGCAGACTGGCAGTGGACTTTCAACGTCAACTTCTGGGGCGCCGTGAACAGCATCAACGCGTTCATGCCCCGATTGGCGGCGCAGGGGGAAGAAGCACACTTCATCGTGACCAGCTCCGGCAACGGCGCCTTTATCGTCTACCCGGATCAACCGATGTACTCGTCCACAAAAGCAGCCGTAACCGCCCTCACCGAAGCATTGCATATCCAGATGATCAATCAGAGCAGTCCCGTGTGCGTGCAGACGCTCTACCCCGGACCGTACATCGTCGACACCGGCATTTTCGATTCCGACCGCGTGCGGCCGGAGGAATTCGCCAAGGCGGCAGATGCACCGGACACCGGCATCCACTCGGCGGACGACATGCGCAAGATCATGGAGTCGTTTGGCCTAGAGCTGAAGACCACCCACCCGGACGAAGTGGCGCAGATCGCCATCCGCGGTGTGCGGCAGGGTCACTTCTGGATCACAGCAATGAACCCCGATACCGAACAGAAAGTGCGCGCCCGCTTCGACTCGATTCTCACCGGCAGCGCGCTGCCCATCCCAACGCTCTGAAATCGGGCGCTTAACAGGAGAACACACATGACCGACTTCATCGACACCGGCCTGCCCATCCCGCTCGGCTGGTTCGCCGTGGCTTACAGCAACGAACTCGCCCCCGGCGACGTGCAGCCCCTGTACGTGTTCGACCAGCACCTGGTCCTGTTTCGCACGGAAAGCGGCGAAGCGAAGCTGCTGGAAGCGTTCTGCCCGCACCTGGGCGCACACCTCGGCCACGGCGGCAAAGTCGTCGGCGAACACATCGCCTGCCCTTTCCATGCCTGGGAGATGAACGGCGCTGGCGAGATCAAACACATCCCCTACGCCACCGCGATGCCGAAGCGCGCCCAGCAGGGCGCCTGCATGCACAGCTTTCCCATTCAGGAGCGCAACCAGATGATCTGGGCGTGGTACCACCCGCGTGGTCTGGCACCCACCTGGGACATCGAAGACATTCCCGAGTTCTCCGACCCGGATTGGAGCGAGCTGAAAACCTGGGAGTGGGAATTCAACAGCTGCATCCAGGAAACCGGCGAGAACGCGGTAGATATCGCCCACTTCGTGTACGTGCACAACGCGCAGACCATGCCGAAAGCCAACATCGAGTTGGACGGCCACAAGCGTTCAACCGACATGATCACACTCGGACCGGTGATCGACGATGCCGGCAACATGGACATGTCCCGCACCGAAGAGATGCATCTGCTCAGCCGCAACATCGGCCCGGGCATGAGCTGCCAGGTGTTCTCCCGGGCGTTCAAGACCGTCCTGATGGGCACCATCACGCCGATCACCGCCAGCCGCGTGAAGCTGCGTTTCGCCTTCACCAAGCCGAAAAACATCTCCGAAATCTTCAATGTGTACACAGACGGCCTCATCCAGGAGATCGTCAACCAGGTGCAGCACGACATGCCCATCTGGGAACACAAGATTTACCGTGAAGATCCGATTCTCTGCGACGGCGATGGGCCCATTGCCAAGTATCGCCGCTGGTTTGCGCAGTTCTACGACGATGGCGCCGACGAGACGCCAGTCCGTCTAGTGAAGTAGGCATGGAGGTTACCGTGGATCGATTCACCATCATCTCTTCCGACTGTCATGCCGGTTTGCCGGCGCAGCAGTACCGCGAGTACCTCGACCCGCAGTTTCGCGAGGTGTTCGACATGGCGCTGCCGATACAGAAGGAAATGACAGACAAGTCCGAGCAGGTGTTTCTGCTGAAGGAAATCAACGACCAGTGGCGCGCCGGCGTGGAGGCACATCTCACCGGCGCCTGGGACTACGACAAGCGCATCGAGGTGCTCAATGGTGATGGCATCGCCGGCGAGATCATCTTCCCCGATGGCATCACCGAGCAGAACGCACCGCCATTCGGCGCAGGGCTATCACTACCCACGAAAGACATCGTGCCGGAGCTGCAGTGGGCCGGCGCTCGTGCGCATAACCGCTGGCTGGCTGAGTTGTGTTCGCACAACCCGGTGCGTCACTTTGGTGTGGCAGTGTGTCCGCTGTTATGGGACGTCGAGGAAGGTGTGAAGGAGGCCCGTTGGGCCAAGGAAAACGGCCTGCGCGGCATGATGATCCCGGCGATGACCAACGACTTCGAAGGCTACCACCACGGCCGCTACGATCCGTTCTGGCAGGCCTGCGAAGACCTCGGGCTGACCGTTTGTTTCCACTCCGGCCCCGGTCCGATGCAACAGTTCTTCGGCAACGACTTCCCGATGGGCGACGTTGCCGACTATCCCGGCGCCGTCGGCATCTACATCTCGGAAGTGTTCTTCTGGACCTACCGGCCGCTGATCTTCATGTTGTGGGGCGGCGTGTTCGAGCGTTTTCCGAAGCTCAAATGCAGCGTCACCGAAACCGGTCAGGGCTGGCTCCTGCCACCGCTGCTGCGCATGCTCGACCACCACTATCACGACACCCACTTCAGCGCCAAGCTCGGCGACTACCGCAGCCACCTGTCCATGTCACCCACAGACTACTTCCGCCGCAATTGCGCCATTGGCGCGTCGTGCATGCCGCGGGAAGACGCGGAAGGGCGCCACGCCATCGGCATGCAGCAGATCATGTGGGGCAGTGACTACCCGCATCCGGAAGGTACCTGGCCGAATACGCCAGGGGATGTGCTGGCCACATTCAAAGGCCTGCCGGAAGCGGACGTGGCGGCGATGCTCGGCGGCAACGCGATCGACTTCTACGGGTTCGATCGTGCGGCGATCGACGCCATAGGCGCCGAGGTAGGGCCGCTGCGCGCGGCGTTTGCTGCCTGACCGCGTCCGGACACTGAGGGCGCGGCAGCTGCCGCGCGTTCAATCAACATCATCGCGCTTCGCCACCGCAGCCTGGTCGTTGGTCAGAACGCCCTCCGTAGAGTTCTTCAGGCATCCGTGACGTTGGTGCGGCTTCAATGACCAGCGAGCTGCCGGAAGAACCACGCGCAGCGCACCGGTCACGAACCAGCTCACGCGAAGATTCAAACTCCGTGCGCTGGGATTGCACGGCCGCGGCAACGTCGCTGTCCGGCGCAAGGATATCCACCGTCCCCGCCGTACCGGTGTTCGAATCCGCGCTGATCACACCCTCGAAGTCCTGCACAATGCCGCGCGCGGCCAGGTCGATCTGCCCCCCGTTGCCTGCATCTGCCCTGGCCAGCAACGCGGAACGCTCCAACACCAGCAAATCGGCGGCCACGTCGAGGTCGCCGCCCGCTCCGTCAGCACCGGCCGACGCCCTGACCTGCGCATCTCTCAACACCGCGGTCCCGTCCACCGCCAGCGCAACCGACCCACCGGTGGAAATCGCCGCGTCCGTCGTGACTTCGGCGTCATCCAGCAGCAGGGACACCGCAGTAAGGCTAATCTCGCCGGAGTCTCCTGCGCCTTGCGCGCTGGTGCTGATGCTGGCCCCGGCGATGGACAGCGCACCTGCCGCAAGCTCTACCACTCCTCCGCGGGCCGCCCCGCGGGTGCTGGATGCAAGCTCGGCTCCGTCAGCTACGATGAGCTGGTCTGTGGCCACAATGCGTACACCGCCGGTGGGAGTAGCCTGGTTGCCGCCTGCCGTCGATGTGGCAATGCGGGCAGCGTTGATACGCGCCTCATCCACTTCGATGCGCACCCGACCGGCAGCACCAGCGTCCGAGAGGGTGCTTCTACTGGTGGCCAGAATATCGGTGCCTGTTACGCTCAACATGTCAGCCGCCAGCTCGATTGACCCTCCGGCGCCCACGCCATCGCTGGAGGTAACAATGCTGCCGGAAGCCAGCTCGATTGCCGGACCGGCAAGAAAGACGGTGCCGCCAGCTCCGCCCGGACCATCAGTAGCCGCAGAGATCGAGAAGCCCTCGCCCGCCTGCAGGCGTTCCCGGGCGATGAGCCGAATGTCACCGCCACCTGCGGGAGAGACGGTACGCGCCTCGATACGACCTCCCGACACACGAATGGCATCCGCCGAGAGCAGGATAGTGCCACCCACGGCGCTGGACACATCGGCGAAGGTCGTAGCGATGATCGAACCCCCATCGTTGATATCGATACTGCGTGATTCGATGGTTACCTGTCCCGCCGTGCCACGCCCAGTGCTCACGACATCGATGCCTGCGTCAGCGGCCGTGTCGGCGGACTGCCCTTCGATGCGCACGGCATCCGCCTCGATCAGCACAGACCCACCCACACCGCTGCCGGATGTCGCGGCGCTGACTCTGCCACCTTGTGTGATGGTCACGTTTGCTGCGCGCAACGCCACATCGCCTGCCCTGCCACTCCCCGACGAACTGGTTGAGAGTG
>JAUILW010000218.1 GCA_030432795.1 Gammaproteobacteria bacterium | reverse complement strand
GACCGGGTGGTGCAAACCTGGTTCGTCGATAGCCGCGGCAGGGCCAGCAGCGAGTAGAGAGCCATGCGCGTACTGATTGTCGAAGACGAAGCCACGCTGGCAGAGCAACTCCGGGATGCGTTGAAAACCGCAGGGTTCGTTACGGATCTAGCCCGCGACGGTGAGGAAGGTCTCTACTACGGGCAGGAATACGAGTACGACGCTGCGGTGGTGGACCTCGGCCTCCCCAAACTCGACGGAATGAGCCTGATCCGTCAGCTTCGGGACGGCGGGCGTGCCATGCCGGTGCTCATTCTCACCGCCCGAGGCAACTGGCAGGACAAGGTCACCGGCCTTGAAGCAGGTGCCGACGACTACCTGACCAAGCCGTTTCAGATGGAGGAGCTGCTGGCGCGCCTCAACGCGCTCATTCGTCGAGCGGCGGGTTACGCGTCGCCGCTCCTTGAGCACGGTGAGTTGCGCCTCGACACGGCCAAGAAAGAGGTGCGGGTAGCGGGCAAGCTCGTGGAGCTCACCGCCTACGAGTACAAGGTGCTCGAATACCTCATGCTCAACCCCAATCGCGTGGTATCCAAGACGGAACTCACCGATCACCTGTATGAGCAGGACTTCGATCGTGACAGCAATGTCATCGAAGTCTTCGTAGGGCGCCTGCGCAAGAAGGTGACGCCGCTCAACCCCATACGCACCGTGCGCGGTCAGGGTTACCGCTTCGTCACGGAAGAGAGCGCTTGAAGACGGGGATTCAAACCCGCCTGCTCTTCACCACCACCCTCGTTCTCGGCACCTGCCTCGGTGTCGGTGGATACATCCTCGACCGATCCTTTCAGGCCAGCGTGCTGGCCGGCGCTCAGGAACAGCTGCGGCTGGTGACCTACTCGCTGATGGGGGCGGTGGATGTGCAGAACGACCAGGTCATGCTGCGCGAAGAGCCGCCGGAGCCACGGCTGAGCCAACCGGAAAGCGGTTTGTACGCGCAGGTGTGGACCGGTCGGGAAGCGGGTTCCTGGCGCTCCACATCCGCCCTGACCACTGATGTTGCATTTCCGGCGCAGGTGCGCGCGGAAGCGCCGGGGGAGTTTCGTTTCACCCAGGCCAACGGCACGCGGCCGGGCACCTACTACCTGAGCTATGCGGTGATGTGGGGCGCCGAGGATGGTGCGGTGCTGACCTTCACCGTTGCCACCGCCGCCACGGAGTTCGAGGCCGCCATGCGCGGTTTTCGGCGCAATCTGTCGCTTGGTGCCGTGGTGGTTGCGGTGCTGTTCATCGCCGCGCAGTTCGCGGCGTTGCGCTGGGGCTTATCGCCCCTGCGGCAGATGGCCGAAGAGGTGCGCGAGCTCGAACGTGGCGAGCGGCAGCGTCTCAGCGTCGGCTATCCCACAGAACTGGCTCGGCTGGCTCAGAACCTCGATGCGTTCGTGGAGCACGAGGCGCGCTCGCGCACCCGCTACAGCAACGCCCTGGAAAACCTCGCACACAGCTTGAAGACCCCGCTGGCGGTGATCCGCAATGCGTTGGGCGGGCAGCAGGACGGCCAGCGCGAGCTGCTCACCGAGCAGCTGCAGCGAATGGAATCCACGGTTCACCACCAGCTCTCGCGCGCCTCGGCGCGTGGACCTGTGGTCGTCGGTGGTGTGGTGCCCCTGCAGACCCTGATCACACGGCTACTCAGGGCGCTGCAGACCGCGTACACCGATCGGCACCTGTCCGTAGAGTCCGACGTCGACGAGGACCTGAAAGTACGTGGTGATGAGCGAGATCTCATGGAGATCCTCGGCAACGTTCTGGAAAACGCGTTCAAGTACACCAGCTCCTGGGTGGCCGTATCGGCGCAGGCTAAGGACGGTGGTGTGCAGATCGTCGTGGACGATGATGGTGGCGGTATCCCCGAAGCGCTGCGCAACGAGGTGCGCAACCGTGGCACCCGTGCCGACGAGGTGCAGCAGGGGCAGGGCATCGGTCTCAGCGTTGCAGCGGAGCTCGTCAATCTCTACCAGGGTACCCTGGACATCGATGAGAGCCCTCGAGGAGGCGCGCGGCTGTGCGTGTGGCTGCGAAGCTGAACGCGCACAAGAACCTAACAAGCAAGGCTTGCTCACGCTTGTTGGCAAAGCTGCCAGGTAGCGCTATCGTCGCGGCATGAGTGCTGCACTGATCTGGATCATGATCGGCTTCGCGCTGGTCATCGCGGAGTTTTTCCTCACGAGCTTCATCGTCGTCTTCTTCGGCGTTGCCGCCATTGTTGTGGGGGTTGCCATCTGGCTGGGGCTACCGGCAGATGGCGGGTTGGCCTACATCGTGTTTGCTTCTGTAGCCTTGCTCACGCTGTTTGCCCTGCGCGCCCGCTTTCGCGAGTGGTTCACCGGAGATGTTACCGAGGGTGGTTTGGACGAGGACTTCGTCGGTCACGATGCGCGGGTTGCAAGTGGCTTCGATGAGACAACGCCGGCGCGCGGTAAGGTGACGTATCGAGGTGCCAGTTGGGACGCCCGAAGTACATCGGCACAGCTCGCGCCAGACAGTTACGTTCGTATCGTTGGTCGCGACGGCACAGTGCTACAAGTCGCGCCGCTTGATCAGGAGTAGGTGCAATGGAAGTAGGCTTCATTTTCTCTCTTCTGCTCGCCGCCTTCGTGGTGGTGGCTCTGGCGAAGACCGCCCGCGTCGTGCCGCAGCGTGAGCAATATGTGGTGGAGCGCCTCGGCAAATACTCGAAAACGCTGGATGCCGGCTTTCACATCCTCATTCCCTTCATAGACAAGGTGGCCTACAAGCACACGCTCAAAGAGCAGGCATTCGACGTGCCGAGCCAGACCTGCATCACCAAAGACAACATTGCCGTCGAGGTGGACGGCGTGATCTACATGCAGGTGGTGGATGCCCGGGCGGCGTCCTATGGCATCGACCGATACGTGTTTGCCACCTCGCAGCTGGCGCAGACCACCCTGCGTTCGGAGATCGGCAAGATCGAGCTCGATCGCACCTTCGAGGAGCGCGAGACGATCAACGCTCAGGTGGTCGACGCCGTGGACCGGGCCGCAGAGCCTTGGGGGGTGAAGATTCTGCGCTACGAGATCAAGGACATCATGCCGCCGGAGTCGGTGCGCGACGCGCTGGAAAAACAGATGCGTGCGGAGCGGGAACGGCGCGCGGTGGTGGCGCAGTCCGAAGGCGAGCGACAGGCGCGCATCAACGTATCCGAGGGTGAGCGGCAGGAAACCATCAATCTGTCAGAGGCGGAGAAGCTCAAGCAGATCAACGAGGCGGAGGGCCGGGCGCAGGAGATTCGCCTTATCGCCGAGGCCACCGCGCAGGGCATACGTGATGTGGCGACGGCACTGGACCAGCCCGGCGGCCGCGAAGCGGTCAACCTGCGGGTGGCCGAACAGTGGGTGAAGGAGTTTGGCCGGCTGGCGCAAACCAACAACACCATGATCGTTCCAGCGCAGCTGGGCGATGTGGCCACCATGGTGGCCACGGCGTTGAATACGGTGAATGTTACGCAGAAAGATTCTGCTGCTCAGCCCTGACGCTCTGTGCTTCCCGCTGGTGTCAGCCCACCTGGCCGGCGTCGAACAGTGCGTCGATGTCCGCATCGCTTTTGCCTAGCTCCCTCAGCACCGTTCGGCTGTGTTCTCCGTGGGCTGGTGCGTTAGAGCCGAGTGGCATCCGCTCTCCCTGGAATTTCGCCGGCAACCGAACCTGGCGCATGTTTCCCAGCGCCGGGTGACTATGCATTGCGAGGCTGTCGTTGGCTGCGTATTGGGGATGCGCCAGCACCTCTTCATAGTCCAGGCACTTTGCCGCTGGCACGTCGTTGGCTTCCAGTCGTGCCAGAAGCTCTTCCGTAGTGTATTTGAGCATTTCATCGCGGATGAGCGCGCGGAACGCATCGATGTTCGCCACCAGCTTTTCCATGCTGTTGAAGCGTTCGTCGGCAAAGAGGTGCAGCATGTCTACCGCTGTGAGCAGACCCACCTGCTGGGCTTCGTTGGCGGCAGATAGGGTGATGCGGCCGTCGGCGGTTTCCGTCATCTCATAGAGCAGCTCGCTGAGCGGCGGTAGATGCTCTGCGTCCTCGTCGATCAGCGTCTTATGCATGAACCCGTCGGGGAACAGAAAGAACAGGCCAGCATCCATCATGGACAGATCGATGTGTTGCCCTTCGCCGCTCTTCTCGCGCACATACAGGGCGGCGGTCACTGCCTGGAAGGCGGTGTAGGCTGTGATCTTGTCGCACACGAGATTGCGTACGAAATCCATCTCCCCCCGGCCCTGACCCTGCACGGCAGCGAACCCTGCCTGGGCCTGAATCACCGGGTCGTAGGCCGGTTTGTTGCTGTGCGGCCCTTGCGTGCCGAAGCCGGTGATGCCTGCATAGATCAGGCGTGGGTTGATTGCGCGAAGCTCATCACTGCCGAGACCGTGCTGTTCCATGACGCCAGGGCGGAAATTGCAGAGCACCACGTCTGTGTTGCTGGCGAGGTCGCGCACGATCTGCCGGCCGGCATCGCTTTTCAGGTTGAGCCGCAACGAGCGTTTGCCGCGATTACAGTTGGCGAAGAGCGCCGAAATCCCACCTTTCGCGCTGCCGAGATAGCGCATGGGGTCGCCGAGGTCCATGGGTTCTACCTTGATGACCTCCGCACCCTGCTCGGCCATCATCATGGCGGCGAGTGATGCGGTGATCATGGTGGAGAATTCGAGTACCTTGATGCCTTCGAGCGGCTGCATGCGCGTGAGCCTCCGTTTTATAGTGCCCCTATCCTAGCTGGGAGGCCTCGTGAAGGCATGGGCTGGTGCATCGCGTATTTCTGAGGGTTGCGCGAAAAACCCGAATTGAATTGCCGGCCGCTGAGTGTTGGCCGATCCGCCTGGTGTAAAACAGGCGGATCGCTTCTCGCCAGGGATGGCGAAGCGCAGATTAATCACGGAGGTGATTGATCTGTCGTGGGGTCGCACAGCACACGGACGTGCTGTGGGTGAAAAGTGGTTCGTCAGAATCACTTTTCAAGAAAACTGGCCTCTTTACTGTGCTGTGAAGCCTCCATCAACGGCGAGCACCGCACCCTGGCAGAGGCTCGAGTCGTCCGAGGCGAAAAACAGGATGGCGCCTGCCACTTCCTCAGCGGTACCCATACGGCCGATGGGCATGACGCTGGTCAGCATGCGTTTGGCTTCCTGCTTGTCTGGCATCAGATCGGTCCAGCGCTCCATCATGCCGGTCTCGATGACCCCTGGGCACACACAGTTGATGCGAACTCCAGTGGCGGCAAGCTCGATGGCCATGTCCCGGGTGAAAACCACCAGGCCGCCCTTGGCGCCGCCGTAGGCGGTGGATAGCGGGAAGCCCACGAGGCCGTTGAGCGAAGCGATGTTGATCACGCTGCCGCTGCCGCGCTCCACCATCTTCGGCACCAGGTGCTTACACATCAGCCAGGGGCCTTTCAGATCGGTGTCCTGCACGCGGTCCCACTCTTCGACGGTGGTCTCATCGTAGCTGCGGTTGAGCTCTGAGCCGGCATTGTTGACCAGTATGTCGACGTGCGCCCATCGGTCGTACGCCGCTTTGGCTACAGCCTGCACCTGGTCTTCGAAACGCACGTCGCATGCCATCGCCGAAACCGCGGCGCCCAGCTCCGATGCCAGCGCCTGCGCCGCTTCCAGGTCTCTGTCCGCGATGAGCACTTGCGCGCCTTCGGTGACAAAGCGTCGCACGGTTGCGGCGCCGATGCCGTTGGCGCCTCCGGTGATCACGCAGGTTTGGTTTTCGAGTCTGATGGCGGCTCTCCGGGTTGGATGGAGATTCACAGTACGAAGGGTGGTCCGGGCTGGCAAGCGCTTCACGCTTGACGGACGGCGAGCCTATCTCTACATTTGTAGAACATCTACAGATGTAGAGATAGCCCGGGAGTGCCGTATATGCACCTGACAGGAACGGAGCTGGAGGTGATGCAGGCCGTGTGGCGGCTTGGCGAGACCACCGCACCCGATGTGCACGAGGCTGTGCGCAACGATCGACCGGTGAGCTA
>JAUILW010000217.1 GCA_030432795.1 Gammaproteobacteria bacterium | reverse complement strand
AACGAGTCGTTGCTTGGCGGCGGCGGCGTGGACGGCGCCATCCACCGGGCAGCCGGGCCTGCGTTACTGCAGGCCTGCACAGCCATCGGCGGATGCCCTACAGGAGATGCCAGAATCACCCCGGGATTCAAACTGCCGGCGCGTCATGTGATTCATACGGTGGGGCCGATCTGGCGCGGCGGCACGCAGGGAGAAGCGGCGTTACTGGAAAGCTGCTACCGCCAGAGCCTGCGTCTGGCGCAGGAACATGGCGTACGGACCATTGCCTTTCCCGCCATCAGCACCGGCGTCTACGGGTATCCGGCGGAGGCTGCCTGCGGGATTGCCGTTCGCTCGGTAGACGAGGCA
Source organism: Gammaproteobacteria bacterium (assembly GCA_030432795.1). Classification (GTDB taxonomy): domain Bacteria; phylum Pseudomonadota; class Gammaproteobacteria; order Pseudomonadales; family Azotimanducaceae; genus SYFY01. The sequence continues at coordinate 5,707 of JAUILW010000217.1, read as the reverse complement.
GCAGGTAGCCTGGAGGAGGTCATCTTCGCCTGTTTCGATGCGGCAACGCGTACGCTCTACGAGGCCCAGCTCGCCCGACGTCGTCAGCCCGGATAGCGCACCTGCAGACCTTCGTACACCTGCTCCGGTGCATCCTGCGCACCGAGATCCATGCCGGATAGAAGCTCCATCAGGTGCTCATTGTCCTCGCGCCCATTCCACACCTTCACGTAGGTGCCCGCCTTGTAGCCGTTGTCCTGACGAAAGTGGTTGAGCACGTTCTTGCCGACATAGAGCCGATACAGCTCATCGAAGTCCATTGGCAACGCCGCCATGGCCGCAGCAAAAGCTTCTGCGGAAAAACCGCGCGAGGCGAGCGATGAAGCAGCCAGAGCCTCGATGGCATGACGCAGCGTTTCTGCATCGGGCTCAGGGTATGTGCCTTGCAGCACGTCCACCACGCTGTCGTCCAGCGTCTCGGCGCGAAGCAGTTCGCTGAGGCCGAAGTGCCAGATGTCCACCAGTTCGAGCTTCACCTGCTCCAGATCCGGCTGCTGGGCTTTCCACCACTTCCAGCCAAAATGGTCGAGCATCTCCGCGCATTCCACCCAGATCGCCCGGTAGTAGGCATAACCTTGCGTGCGCCATTCGGGGTGCACCTGCACATTGTGCGCTTCCTGCATGCGCGCCATGGTGGCGAGCATCGCTGCCTCACGCCGGTCGGCCATCGTCGTTCCTCGTGCTCCGTAAGCCAGCATTATCGAGTATGCTCGCGCTCATGGCCACGAAGCCGAACGCCGCTATGGTCATGCACCCTGTGGTGCAGGATGAGCTCCTGCGCGAAGACCACATGCAGCGTATTGCCCAGACCACACGCCTGCTCTCCCCTCTGCCGTTCCGCGATTTCGACGATCTCGGCGAGCATTGCAGCCAGGTGGAAGTGTTGATCACCAGCTGGGGCTGCCCCCGCATCGATCTGGATGTGGTGAAACGGATGCCACGCCTGCGCCTGATCGCGCATCTGGCGGGCAGCGTCAAAGGCTTTCTGGACGAGGAAGTCTGGCGGCGAGGTGTACGGGTAACCAACGCGGTGGCGGCCAATGCCGTGCCGGTGGCCGAGTACACCGTGGCGGCCATCCTGTTCGCCAACAAGCGCGTGCTGCAGCTGGCCGAGGCGTACCGCGAGCACCGCCAGAACCGCGCGCCCTGGACGCAGGAGGCGCCAAACGCAGGCAACTACCGCAAAACCGTCGGCATCATCGGCGCCTCAAGCGTCGGGAAACTTGTCATAAAACTGCTCCAGCCCTATGACCTGCGCGTGCTGCTCTATGACCCTTACATGACGCCCATGGCCAGCCGCAAGATCGGCGCCCACAAGGTAGGTATGAGCGAGCTGCTGTCACGCAGCGATGTGGTGAGCCTGCACGCCCCCCTGCTGGACGACACACGGGGCATGATCGGCGCCCGCGAGATGGCGCTCATGGCAGACGGCACGACGCTGATCAACACCGCGCGCGGCCAGCTGGTGGACACGGTCGCTCTCACCCAGGAGCTGGTCACCGGGCGGCTGAACGCGGTGCTCGACACCACCGACCCTGAGGTGCTACCCGAAGACTCGCCGCTGTACGACATGCCGAATGTACTGCTGACACCGCACATCGCCGGCTCCCTCGGCAGCGAGGCGGAACGGCTGAGCGACTACATCGTCGAAGAGGTGGAACGTTTCGCAACCGGTGCACCCATGAAGCATCTCGTCACACGGGAGCAGCTACCACGCCTGGCCTGAATCTGTGATTCACAGCCGCTTGCCCATGCTCACGCGCGGTTCGATGTCATACCCTGCGCTCAGATAGAAACGCACCGCCGAGTCGTTTCCCTCACGCACCTGCAGGTTGAGCTTATTGCAGCCAAGTGCCTTCAGGCCGGCTTCCGCAGCTTCCATGAGCTGCCGCGCCACACCCTGGCGCCGGTAGTCCGGATGGGCGGCGACCTTGTGTACCCAGCCGCGCACGCCATCGAAGCCCGCCACCACGGTACCGACGATGGCGCCTTGATGCTCTGCCACGAAAAACAGCTGGCGTTGCACCGTGAGCTTGCGATCGATCATCGCTTCGGAGGCGTTCCACGCCGGTTCGTCCGGGAACACTAGCGCCCACAACGACACGACCGCATCGCGATCGTGGTCTTCATACGGACGAACCCGGAGCGCGTCCGTCACGCCCCCTCCGTTGCCACGAAGCCCTTGAAGTTGTTCATGTACTCAATGAATCCGTCGGAGAGACCTTCGCCGCGCAGATGTGCCGGTGCAACGGGCGTGGCCACCGGCTCGAACCCGCCCGCCAGACAACGGGCGGGGAAGTCGTGGTGCAGGATCGCCGCGCGCCCAAGCATCACCCAGTCCGCGCCCGCATCCATTACCGCCTGCGCCTCCGCCGGCGTGCGGATCTTGCCGGCGGCACCCAGCCGCGTGTTACCGCGCGGCAGCTCGACGAAGTGCTCGAGCAGCGATTTATCGTGGTGCTCCTCCTCCACGGGCAGCTTGAAGCAGTCCCACAGGGACATATCCAGATAGTCCAGATCGCCCCCGGTCATCAACCGCTCCGCCACCTGCTTAACCTCGGCAAGCTGCATGCCGAACCGTTCCGGCGACAGCCGCACGCCGAGCATGAAGTCCGCACGGCAACGCGCGCGGATGCCAGCGATGATCTCGTCGAGAATGCGGAAGCGATTCTCCATGCTGCCGCCGTAAGCATCCGTGCGCTGATTCAGTTCCGGGCTGAAGAACTGGCAGAGGATGTAGCCGTGCGCGCCGTGCAGCTCGACGCCGTCGAAGCCCGCCTGCTCGGCGCGCTCGGCAGCAAGCACGAAATCTTCGACAAGGCCTTGCACCTCAGCCGCACTGAGGGCTCGCGCACCGGTTTGCGGATCGTCCGAAGGGCATACCGGCGTGGTGCCAATGAGATCAGCAGGGGAACGGTTACCAGCATGGTGCAGCTGCACGCTGGAGACGCTGCCTTGAGAACGAATCGTATCCGCCAGACGGGTGAGCCCAGGCAGATGAGCATCCGACCACACTCCAAGTTGGCCGGGAAAGCCCTGCCCTACCGCCTGCACGTGCGCCGCACAGGTCATGGTCAGGCCAAAGCCGCCCTCGGCGCGCATGGTAAGCCAGCGGAACTCGTCCTCCGACAGAGTACCGTCGGCGTGGCTCTGACAGTTGGTGAGCGGCGCCAGCATGAAGCGGTTCTTCATGTCCGGGCCACGGGTGAAGGTCAATGGAGATCCAAGCACAGGGGTTCCTTACAGAAAGTATTGCGATCGACACCCGCAGCGCATGACGCCGGAGCAACGGACTGCGGAGCCTACCCTCCTTTCCTTAGGTCTTGAACCCCTAGCGCCGCACGAGCCCTTCGAAGAAAGCCCGCACGTTACGGCCAAGGGTGCGGGTTCTGTAGCCGCCCTCCTGCACCACCAGAGTTGGTAGAGCGAGGCTTGCGAAGGCTGCACCGTTGCGCTGGAAGTCCGCAGCATTGAGCGTCCAGGAGCCCGTTGGGTCACCACGCGCCGTGTCGACGCCAAGCGCGACAATGAGAAAGTCCGCCCGGTACGCCCGCACACGCGCGAGCGCCTTGTCCAGGGCTTTGCTGTAGCGCGCGCCATCACACTGTTCCGGCAGCGGCAGGTTGACGTTGAAGCCCTCACCTTCACCCGTGCCCGTCTCTTCCTCGTACCCCGAAAAATACGGATAGGCGAACGACGGGTGGCCATGGATGGAGATGGTCAGCACGTCGCTGCGTGCGTAGAAGATCTCCTGCTGGCCATTGCCGTGGTGATAGTCGATGTCGACGATGGCAACCCGCCCGAGCCGTGACAAACGGTGTGCGGCGATGGCGGAGTTGTTGAAATAGCAGAAGCCGCCGAACACCCGGCTTTCTGCATGATGTCCGGGAGGGCGAACCAGCGCGTATGCCAGCGGCTCGCCGGCGGCAATCCGATCCGCTGCGGTGAGAACGCAGTCCACGCCTTCCCGGGCCGCCGCCAGGGCGTTCTCGTTGAGCGGTGTGAAAGTATCGATGCAGTAGTAGCCGGCCTGCATACCGAGATCTTTTGGCGGCCGCGCAGCGTTACGCACCGGAAACACGTAGGGGTAGACGGACTTCGCCGGCGGCACACCCGCACACACCGCCTTCAGATAGCGAACGAGCGCTACATCGTGCACCGCCGTGATATGCCGATCGCTGTAGTCCCGCGCCGGGATTTTGTCGAACAGTCCGGAGGGGTCGATATCCCGCAGGATCGAGCGCACACGCACTGGGGACTCCACGTAGCCCCGGTCGCGCACATGGTGAAGCTGGTGCTGCTCATTCACCACCAGCACCACCCGCCGCGGGCGAGGTGACATCGCCGCCGTCCGCTTTCCTGCATAGCGGGGTGCACGCAGACGCACGGGATCGTCCACCACCGACGCGACCACCAGATCCACGTAGTCCGCAGGACACAACCCTGCGTACTTGCGTTCGAGCACCGCACGTATCACACGGCGCAGCGCACGCCTCGACAACGCCTGCCCGCTACCGAGGTCGTCGTAGACGAGGTGCGGCATATCAAGGCCCCCTGGCGTCAGGGGTTCTTCGTACGCTGTGCCGATGATCGGCCGGGTGCCGAAGTGCTCATAGAACCTGAGGCGTGCGGCGTTCTGGTGTGCGAGCTCCGGCGTGCTGGTGAGCTGCTCATCGTCCGGCAGGCACTCGAAGAACAGGCCCACCACCTTGAGCGCCAGACACTCCTCGCGCACCCGCTGATACAGCGCGCCGCCGATCCCCCGGCTGGTCAACCCGCGGGCACTGGCGATGTAGTCCAGGTAGCAGAACTTCGCCACTGGATCATGCATGAGGCTGGCAAAGCCCAGCACCTTGCCGTTGGCATTCTCCGCCGCCAGGAGCAACGTCTTGAAGCGCCGCACGAACGGGTTGTGCAGATGCTCATGCACGCTCTCTACCTCGGTATCGGACAAGCCACCGAACTGCACGCGCAGAATGTTCTTGATCTCGGCAAGAGAGGAGGCGTTGGCTGCACCAACATCGTCGTGGATCATGCGAATGCGAAACATGTATTAACTCACTGCAAACCATTCAGGAAGATTCTTTCGAAGCATCGGCACCACCAACCAGCAACTTGCAGGCAGCACGGCCGTAAGCAGACAAACGGCGATGAAGGCAGGCTCAGATCCAACACTCCCCGCTGCCTCGTACAACCACGCACCGACGCCTTCCGATGTAGATGACGCGAGGTTGGTCAACGCCATGAGCAGGGCGAACACCGTCGCCGCCGCAACGAGCGGTGCGTTACGCGCCGCTACATCGAGGTGCACCATCGTGCCGGTCATGTAGGCATAACCGGCCAGCGCTGCGACGAGCAGACCTGCATCCATCGAATAGGCAAGCGCCATGTACAGGCCGTTGCCGATGATGCCCGCAACGATCGACAGGTGAACCAACCGGTTCAATCCCAACCGCCGGCAATACAGCGGATACGCCGCGCTGCCGATCATCGCGCCCACACTGAAGGCCGCCAGGAAGTGGCCGAAGCCAATCTCGCTCAAGCCGCGCGTCTCCGTCAGATGCAGGTAGATGACCGAGGTCCACAGCGGATTGAAGTTCCACAAAAAGAGGATGAGCGCCACAGGCTTGAGGCTGGGCGAGGACCACACCTCTCGCAGCGCCACCCG
>JAUILW010001019.1 GCA_030432795.1 Gammaproteobacteria bacterium | reverse complement strand
GTGTTCGGCACGCCCGGTGCGCCGGGCGCGCGGCGCGCCATGTTGCTCGGTTCGGGAGAGCTCGGCAAAGAAGTGGTCATCGAGCTGCAGCGCCTGGGGGTGGAGGTGATCGCGGTGGATCGCTACGCCAATGCACCCGCCATGCAGGTGGCGCACCGCAGCCACGTCATCGACATGCAGGACGGTGCGGCACTGCGTGGTGTGATCGAAGCAGAGCAGCCGCACTACATCATCCCGGAGATCGAGGCCATTGCCACGCACACGCTGGTGGAACTGGAGGGCGAGGGCTTCAACGTCATCCCCACCGCGCGGGCCGCGCGGCTGACCATGGATCGCGAAGGTATTCGTCGTCTGGCGGCTGAGACCCTGGGCGTGCGCACATCCCCCTACCGGTTCGCCGACAGCGAGGCAGACTTCCACGCCGCGGTAGCCGCCATCGGCACACCCTGCGTGGTGAAGCCGGTGATGTCGAGCAGCGGCAAAGGCCAGTCTACAGTGCGCACCCCTGCGGATGCGCAGGCAGCGTGGGACTACGCGCAAAGCGGCGCCCGTGGCGGGGGTGGCGGGGTGAAGAAAGTGATCGTCGAAGGGTTTGTGGATTTCGACTACGAGATTACTCTGCTGACCGTGCAGCATGTCGGCGGCACCAGCTTCTGCGAGCCGGTGGGGCACCGGCAGGAGCGGGGGGACTACCAGGAGTCGTGGCAGCCGCAGCCCATGAGCGCGCAGGCGCGCGGCGAGGCGGAGCGCATCGCCGCGCTGGTCACCGGCGAACTCGGCGGCTGGGGTCTGTTCGGCGTCGAGTTCTTCGTGAAAGGCGATCTGGTGTATTTCAGCGAGGTGAGCCCGCGACCGCACGATACGGGGCTGGTCACGCTTATCAGCCAGGACCTTTCCGAGTTTGCTTTGCACGCCCGCGCGGTGCTCGGCTTGCCGATCCCAAACATCCGCAGTCGTGGACCCGCAGCGTCGGCCGTCGTGCTGGTGGAAGGCGACTCAGCGGACGTGCGCTTCGCCGGTGCAGGTGAGGCCCTGGCAGAACCTGACACTCAGCTTCGGCTGTTCGGCAAACCGGAGGTGCGCGGCGAGCGGCGCATGGGGGTGGCATTGGCACTAGGCGACGACATCGGCG
>JAUILW010001018.1 GCA_030432795.1 Gammaproteobacteria bacterium | reverse complement strand
AAGCAGTTCCTTGGTGGTGGTTCGGACTTCGCTGGGTCTGATGCCGCGTTGAAGGATGAGGAGTGGGAGTCCTCCAAGGAGGTGTGCGCCGGTGATCTTGGTGCGATCAACCTTCCTCACTACATCTCGCCGATCGCGATTCCGTACAACCTGCCGTCGCTGGCGGGTACGACTTTGCAGTTGTCGCCTGAGGTGATCGCGGGGATCTTCGCGAACCAGATCACGAACTGGTCGGATGCTGCGATCGCGGCGGACAACCCGGGTGTGGATCTGCCGGATCTCGCGATCAACCCGGTGCACCGCGCTGATGAGTCGGGCACGACGGAGAACTTCACGGACTACATGTCTCAGGCTGCGCCTGATGTGTGGACCTATGGAGCGATCGAGGCGTGGGACGCCGATGGCCCTGGTGGTGGTGAGGGTGCTCCTCAGACCTCTGGTGTTGTTGCTGCGGTGAACGCTGGTGAGGGGTCGATCGGTTACGCCGATGCTTCTCAGATCGGTGATCTGCCCGCTGCCGCGGTTGGTGTCGCTGGTTCGTTCGTCGAGTTCTCGCCTGAGGCTGCTGGTCGGATCGTGGACTCGTCGGTGCGTACCGGTGGTCGTAACGAGTTCGACTTCGCTATCGAGGTGAACCGGACGCCGGATTCGGCGGATACGTACCCGATCGCGTTGGTCTCGTATCACATCGTGTGTCTCGAGTACGCCGATCAGGAGACCGTTGATCTGGTGAAGGCGTTCATGACCTACGTCAGCTCCGACGAGGGCCAGGCGGCTTCGGCTGCTTCGGCTGGCTCGGCTCCGATCTCCGATGAGGTCCAGGCTGAAATCCAGAAGTCCATCGCCGTCATCTCGCTCGTTGGGCAGTCCCCGGCGTCGCGCGCCGCTGGTTCCGCCGCTGAGGGTGTGGACATCGCCGCCGCTTCGGGAACGTTGATTGGTGCTGGTGCGTCGTCGCAGGCTGCGGCGATGTTGGGTTGGCAGGCTGGCTTCCAGTCTCTGGCCGCCAATGCGACGGTTGAGTATGACCCGATTGGTTCTGGTGGTGGTCGTAAGCAGTTCCTTGGTGGTGGTTCGGACTTCGCTGGTTCGGATGCCGCGTTGAAGGATGAGGAGTGGGAGTCGTCGAAGGA
>JAUILW010000216.1 GCA_030432795.1 Gammaproteobacteria bacterium | reverse complement strand
GTGACGCCGCGAATGTGCGCAAACGGGCCGGAAAGCTGCTCTTCGAGCCACGCCGCCACCTCTGCACGGAAAGTTTCCTGCTCAGGCGTAAATCCGAGCTTCATGCTGCACACTCCGCGTCCAGCCCCATATGCACCGCCAGCCTTTCCTGATGCTCGGCGATGTTCCCGAACAAGGTAGCGGACGCGCGGGCGCGCTTGAAGAACAGATGCGCATCGTGCTCCCAGGTAAAGCCGATGCCACCGTGCAGCTGCACCATGTTGGCCGCGCAGAACGTCAGGGTCTCCGTCGCCTGCACTTTTGCCAGGGACGCCATCTGCGGCAACGTGGCGGCATCTTCCTCAGCGCTGCAGGCGGCGAAGTACACCGCAGATATGGCCGCTTCTACCTGGATCATCATATCGGCAAGGCGGTGCTTGACCGCCTGAAAGCTGCCGATGGCGCGGCCGAACTGCTCGCGCTCCCGGGCGTACGCAACCGTGCGATCGAGCGCCTGTGCAGCCGCGCCGGTCTGCTCCGCAGCCAGCACGATGCAGGCACGGTGAATCGCCGCATCCAGCGCCTGTGCGCCGTTGCCCGGCATCTCCCACAGCGCCTCGACGCCTTGCGCGCGCACCGTGTGATGCGGGCGCGTGAGATCCAAAGACGTGTGACGCTCCACTACGACGCCGTCGCGTGGTAGTGCCACGAGCACTACCTCGCCATCGCGCCGAGCTGCGGCAACGATCAACTCTGCCGACTGGGCGTCGAGCACGAAGCGGTACGTTCCGTGCACCCGGCCATCTTCGAGCACCGCATCCACACCGACGCTGCCACGCGCTCCACCCTGACCACACACTGCCAGCGCGGCACAGCGATTGCCGCCAGCGAGTTGCGGTAACCAGTCACGTTTCTGCGTTTCGCTGCCGGCGAGTTGGATCGCCGAGGCAGCAAGCACGCTGGTGCCGAGAATCGGGCTCGGCAACAGCGTGCGACCCATCTGCTCGTAGACGATGGCCGCTTCCACGAGGCCGAGGCCCTGCCCACCGTATGCATCGCTCACCAGCAGCCCGGCAAAGCCCAACTGCTGCGCCATCTGCCGCCAGGTGTCCGCGTCGTATCCACGCTCACTTTCCACAGCCGCCCGCAGCCCCTCGGAGCTGCCGCGATCGCGAAAGAATTCACCCGCCATGTTCTGGATGAGGCGCTGTTCCTCAGTGAACTCGAACTGCACTATGCGCTCTCGATAAGCCAGTAAAGTGCGAATTATGTATTCCAAAACCCCTTGGAGCAAACCTAATGCGTAATTATCATTGATGTTTTCTGCGCATACGGCTATTTTCGCTGCACCATCCGGGTGAGGAGAGGACCCCATGTCTGTAGGACACATCGGCCCAGTAGGAATCATCAGCACCGCCATGGCGCTGGCGTTGTCAGGCAACACCGCGGCGGAACCCGCCATGGAGGAAATCGTCGTTACCGCGCAGAAGCGGGAACAGGACATCCAGGACATCCCCTTCAGCATCACCGCAATCGGTGCGGACGCGGTGGAAAGCCGCGACATCACCAGCATCGACGGCATCAGCCAGTTCGTGCCCAATCTGCAGATCACGCCAACCCCCGGCAACAGCACGTCCGCGCAGATTGCCATTCGCGGCGGCGTGACCATCAACCCGGCGCTCACTTGGGAAACCACCGTGGGGTTGTACCTGGACGGTGTGTACATCGGCAAAACCCAGGGCTCGGTGTTCGACGTGATCGACATCGAGCGCATCGAGGTGCTGCGCGGCCCGCAAGGTACGCTGTACGGACGCAACACCCTGGCCGGCGGCATCAACCTGGTAACAAAACGCCCCACCGGCGAGTTCGGCGGCAAGGTGCGTGCCGGGCTCGGCAACTACGGTGCTCAGACCCTCGCAGCATCCGTAGATCTACCTGAGTTCGGTTCCACCCGCATCAGCCTCGCAGGTCGCACGGAAAAACGCGACGGCTGGGTGGAAGTCGGCACACCCCTCGGCTTCCCACCATCTTCCGTGAGCGAGCTTGGCAACGTCGACAACCGGTCATTCCGCGCCGCGGTGGACATCGACCTGAGCGAGCAGATCACCGTGGGCTACCGCTTCGATCACTCCGAAAACGACCAGGCCGCCTCCCACTCGCAACTGCACCGCCTGGATTTCAACTTCGGCCTGCCGCTGGACGGCTTTGTCTCTACCCAACGGGAGGAAGACGCCGCCGTGGACGGCCCGTCGTTCGAAGAATCCGAAGTCACCGGACACTCGCTGACCGTCGACTGGGATATAAACGAAAACCTCGCCTTCAAATCGATCACCGCCAAGCGCGACCTGGAGTGGAACGACGGCCTGGACCTCGACGGCACGCCCATCGACGTGGCACACACCCAACGCCTGTCGGACTACGACTCGTTCTCCCAGGAACTGCAGCTCGTGGGCAGCTACGGCGACGTCAACTTCGTGGCAGGGCTCTATTACTTTGAGGACGACGGCTTCACCGACAACCCGCAACGTTTCTTCGGCGCGTTCGGTCCGTTCGGCCTGACCTTCGTTTCACGTTACGGTTTCGAAACCGAAGCCTTCGCGGTATACGCCCAGGCGGACTGGGCGATGACCGACACGCTGACCCTCACCGCCGGCCTGCGCTATACCGACGAGGAGAAGGATATCGAGCGCGAGCTCGGTATTCCCGGCCTGCCCCGCACCATCCCAGCGGGAACCAACGCCAGTACATCGTTCGACGACGTCACGCCGACGGTCAGCCTTACCTGGGCGGCCAGCGATTCGATAACGGCTTTTATCCGCTATGCCGAAGGCTTCAAGAGCGGCGGCTTCAACGGCGAGGCGCAGACGGTTGCCGATACGCTGCAGCCATACGACTCGGAAACCGTGCGCTCAGTGGAAGCCGGCATCAAAGGCACCTGGTTGGACAACCGCCTGCGAGCGTCCGTCGCCGTATTCCAGAACGAACATCAGGACATGCAGCTTTCCGTGTTCACCGCGCAGGGTGCCGCAGGCTCCTCGATCCGTAACGCCGGCGAGGCGCAGATTCGCGGCTTCGAGGTGGAGGGCGCACTGGCGCTCACCGACGACATTACGTTCTCCGCCGGCTTCAGCTATCTGGACCCGGAATATGATGAGTTCCTGGATTGCGGTGGCGGCGTCGACGTGGCGCGCAACCGCGCCTTCCCGCACGCACCGAAGAACACCTTCAACGCCTCCCTGGACGCAACGCTGTTGCGCAACGACTGGGGAAACGTGCGCTTCATCGCGGACTACCAGCGCATCGGTAATCATTTCCTCTACCCATTCCCACTCACGCCGGACAGCAACCCGGCGTGCGCCGCCTCGGCGCTGGCGCCGGCCACTGAGATCGACAGCTACACCGTGAGCAACGCGCGTCTGCTGGTTAGCGACGTGAGCGTCAGCGGCGACGCAAAGCTCGAGATCGCGCTATGGGTGAACAACCTCGCCGATGAGGAGTATCGCGCCAACATGATCGACTTCGGGCCAGGTTTCGCCAGCCTGACGCCGGCGTACTACGGTTTGCCACGCACCTACGGCGTCGACTTCCAGCTGTCGTTCTGAGCATGGCATCCGAACGCAGCGTTGCAGTGGTTACCGGTGCCACGCGCGGCGCCGGTAAGGGTATCGCGCACGGGCTCGCCGCCGAAGGCGTCATCGTTTACATCACCGGTCGCAGCTCGACTACGGCCACGGCGACGCTTCGCGGCGAGACCCTCGCAGGCACCCTGGAGCAGACCGCGACGGAGATCGAAGCAGCTGGTGGAACCGCAATCCCGGTGACATGCGACCACACGGATGACGTGCAGACCCGGGCGCTCTTCGAGCGCGTGCAGCGCGAACAGGGGCGACTGGATATCCTGGTGAACAACGCGGCGTTCATTCACGAGAATCTCATCGACCCGGAACCGTTCTGGGAAAAACCGCTCGACCTCGTAAACATCCTCGACATCGGCCTGCGTTCGGCGTACGTGGCCAGCTACTACGCGGCCCCGATCATGGTAGCGCAGCAGTCCGGCCTCATTACGTTCACTTCATCGTTCGGCGCCGCTTGCTACATGCATGGTCCAGCCTACGGTGCGCAGAAGACGGGTCTCGACAAGTTTGCCGCCGATATGGCCGTGGACCTCGAGGACCACAACGTCGCCGCGGTGTCGTTGTGGCTCGGCCCGCAACGTACGGAACGCACCGAAATCGTCCTGCGCCACCGGGGCGAGCAGTACGACGATTTCATGGCGATGGCCGAATCGCCGCAGTTCAACGGCCGCATCATCAAGGCACTGGCGGATGATCCGCGCAGGGCTGAACGCTCTGGCCAGACGCTGATCACCGCGGAACTGGCGCTCGAGTACGGCATCACTGACGAAGGCAGACAGCCACCGTCCTACCGGGAGCAGCTCGGCCAGCCACGCATCCCCCACCCAGCGAGAGTCTACTGATGCCCACGTATGCACTCACCGGCGGCGCCTCCGGCATTGGCGCCGCACTCGCCCGGCAGCTTCGAGAGGCCGGCAACGAGGTAATCATCGTCGATCTCAAAGATGCGGCTGTCACCGCCGACCTCTCCACAGCCCAGGGCCGCTCCGAGGCAGTGGCAGGCGTGCGCGAGTTGGCGCCAAACGGTCTGGACGGTCTGATACCGCTGGCAGGGGTCGGTGCGGCCACCGGTCATCCTCCAGCGCTCATCACCGCGTTGAACTACTTCGGCGCCATCGCCATGGTCGAGGGTTTGCGCGCCGATCTGGCCCGCCGCCGCGGCGCGGTGGTGCTTTTGTGCTCGAACTCCGCCGCCATGGTGCCGCATGAGTTTCCACTGATTGAAGTTCTCCTGGCGGGTGACGAGAACACCGCAATAGAGGCTACCGAGCGCGAGGGCAACGGTCTTGAGTACATGGCCGGCAAACGCGCCCTGAACTACTGGATGCGCAGAAATGCCCTGGCCTACGCACGTGAAGGCATTCGCATGAACGCCGTCGCACCCGGGCCAACCGCATCGGCCATGACGGATGCGCTCTTTGCGCAACCCGGCATGAAGGAGGTGGTGGACGGCTTGTTGAAGGCGACGCCCATCAGCCGAATGGGCGGAGCGGACGAGGTAGCAAACGCCATCCGCTTTCTCCTCAGCGACCAGGCAAGCTACGTGTGCGGTACGACGATCTTCGTAGACGGCGGCTACGATGCCGCAACAAGAACGGATCACCTGTGAATACCGCGTCGGTCACATAAAAACAAAGCCCCACGCATGGTGGGGCTTTGCACATACAACAACCCGCTTGCAGCTTACGGATTCGTTGCGCGGGTCCAGTTCTCTTCCAACGCTTCGCGCGCGAGATCAGGCCGCGGGATCTTGCCGCCTTTCACCTCAAACTCCCAGATCGCGTCACCCTGACAGGTGTGCGGTGCTTCGGCTGCACAGGAGAAGTCCGCAAAGCCGTCCTCGTCCCGATCACGATCGATATCGACGCTGTCCGGGTGCTGCACTGCCACCACAAACTTGGACGGTTGCCGCGGATTGAAGATCATGCCGGTAGCCTCTGCGCCATCTACCTGGATGCTGAGCATGTGATCCAACGACTCGGCCACGCCGTCCATGTTCACATCGCGTGCGAACCAGATATCGCCGCCGATATCGTCCCCATTCGGCTTGTCCTCAATGATGTAGACGTTGTTCAGCGAGTCGATCGCCAGATTGTCCGGCGAAGACAGCGTACCGGTGGTCGGTTCGAAGCCAACGTTGCGAGGCGTCGCGCGGCTCGCAAACTGGCGCACCATCGCCCGCGTGCTTGCCGGATGGGTCTCGATAGAGATCACTGCGTGCTCGGAGGTCGTCGTCACGTAGAGGATCTCGCGCCCACCATAATTTGCCGGTCCGATGGTCATGTCTTCCGGTCTTCCGAACGGAAGGCCACCCACTGCATCCGCTGCTACACGCCCCGGACGAATATCTTCGTCACGACACGGGTCCGCCGGGTCGTTGGGGCCGCAGTTCAGCACGCTCGGGCCAAATGGTGAAGGTACGCCTTCCAGCGCCTCGCCGTTGCGGCCTGTAACTGGTA
>JAUILW010001017.1 GCA_030432795.1 Gammaproteobacteria bacterium | reverse complement strand
ATGACTGGCGCATCGTTGACACCGGTGACGGTCCAGTTGAACGTGCCGGGAGAGGTGGCGCCTTCACCATCATCCACGGTGAAGTCGAAGCTATCGGCGGTGGTCTGCGAGCCGTTGTGATCGTAGGTCACAAGGCCTGCGTTGATGTCCGCCTGGGTGAAGGTGTCCGTAGCGGCGAGCGCGGTGCCGCTGAGGCGCAGCGTACCGTTGGCTGGTGCCGTATCGACCGTGTAGACGAGCAGAGCCGCCGTATGGTCTACATCCGTCGTCTCGAGCATGGCGGTGGTGATGACGTTGCCGGTCGAGCTTTCAACGACCGTTGCGCCGGTATTGGTGGCGAGCACCTGCTCATCGTTCGTGGCAGTGATCGTGACGGTGGCGGTGCTGGTGACATCCAGCGGTCCTCCGCTTCCCTGGCCACCGTTGTTCGAATCGTCGAACGTCCAGTCGATCTGCGCGCTGGTGCCCGGAATCTGGCTGGTGTTCGCATAGGCGATGGACCGCATCACCTCGTTCACCTTGTCGTTGGTCGTGCCTGCGCCGAAGGTGAGCACGAGCGTACCGCCAGTGTTGGAGTACGTACCCACCACTACGGAAGACAGTTCGATGTTGCCCGTGGTGGTGCCGACGAACGCGAGGTTGCCGCTGGCACTGAACTGATCGGAGGCATTGGCGCCGCCGTTGCGCTCGAGCGTGAGCGTGGCGCCACCGAAGTCGTCGATCTCCGAGAGGTCCGCATCGAAGATGCGCACGTTGGCGTCGAGGACCACGGGCGCGCCGTCTTCCACGAAAGTCGGGTTGCCGTCCAGCGTGTTGAATGTGGCCAGGCTGGTGTCCGGCGAGCCGTCTGCGTTGAGGCGGAGCATGGTGGTGAACGCGTCGCCGCTCAGGTTGCGGGTGTAGCCGCCCACGAGCAGCTTCTCTTCCACGCCGTCGTCCCACAGCGAAAGCGAGAACACTTCGCTGTAGTCGTAGGGGTCCTGCATGATCCAGGCGCCGTTGTCGGCAAAGGACGTGTCCACCGAGCCGTCCGTGTTCAGGCGCAGCACCAGCCAACTGTTCGGATAGCTGGTCATGCCAGCGATGGCGAGCTTGCCGTCCGCCTGCTGCACCACTTCGATGCCGTCAGGTGACG
>JAUILW010001016.1 GCA_030432795.1 Gammaproteobacteria bacterium | reverse complement strand
GCAACAGGGCCGCTCGCTGACCCGCCAGATCTGGAACATCTGGCACGACATCGACGACCCCGACGTCGCCGCGCTGCTCAGCAGCGGCGTGGCGATGATGCGCGCCGGCCTGCACGGTGGCGCCCTGCACGCCTTCGGCCGGGTGGTGGACATGGCCCCCGACTTCGCCGAGGGCTGGAACAAGCGCGCCACGGTGCTCTACCTGCTCGGTCGTGGCGACGAGTCGATGGCCGACATCCGCCGAACCCTGGAACTGGAGCCGCGACATTTCGGCGCACTGTCCGGCCTTGGCCTGATCCTGCTCGAACGCGGCAGCTACCAGGCCGCCCTGATCGCCTTCCGCAACGCCCGCGAGGTGAACCCCTACATGCCCGGCGTCGAGGAAAACATCGCCCGCACCCTGCGCCTGATCGAAAGCAACACGATCTAGGTCGTCGCCTTCTCCCCGCCGCTTCGGTCCTGCACGGACCGGCCGGCGTGATCGACCGCCGACGCTTCGCGGCGCACGAGCAACGTGCGCAGTTCCTCGATCTGCTGACCGAGTTCCGCCAGCGTCGGCTCGCCCCGGGACTTCGCGGCCTTCGCCTTCATGCCCGCCTGTTCCTCCTCCATCACGTTGACCACGATGCCGATGATCATGTTGAGGAAGGCGAAGGCGGTGAAGAAGATGAACGTGACGTAGTACATCCAGCTCAGCGGGTAGACCGCCATGGTTTCGTACATGACATCGGTCCAGTCCTCGAAGGTCATCACCCGGAACAGGGTCAGCATGGAGATCGCGATGTCGCCCCACAGCACCGGGTTGATGGTCTCGAACAGCGTGCTGCCGATGGCGGCGTAGATGTAGAAGATGATGAACAGCAGCAGCATGACGTAGCCGAGCTGCGGCAGTGCCTTGAGCAGCGACACCAGCAGCAGGCGCAGCTCGGGGATGAAGGACACCATGCGCAGCACGCGGAAGACACGTACCAGGCGCGCCACCAGCGCCATGTCGGAGTTGTCCACCGGAATCAGCGAGACCACCACGATCAACGTGTCGAAGACGTTCCAGGCATCGTGGAAGAAGCGTCGCCGGTTGTCGCTGGCGATGAAGCGGATCACGATCTCGGTGACGAAGAACAGCGTCACCGCCAGGT
>JAUILW010001015.1 GCA_030432795.1 Gammaproteobacteria bacterium | reverse complement strand
CCGCAGGGGTGATACCGGGTTCGAGACCCATGCGCGGGCGCTGGCCGTTCTCGACGGTGTAGTTCGGGAAATGGCGCGAGGGTCCGCCATCGGTCGAGATCGCGCGCACGGTGATGCGCCAGCGCTCCGCGACCGATTTGACGATCGGGCTCATGACCTCGCAGGCGCCGCAGGTCTGGGCGAAGAAATAGAACAGACCGTAGCGCTCGGAGAGCCGCGCCATGACTACGTCACGCTCGGCAGCGCGCGCATCCTGCCATTGCCGCTTGGCGAGCGCGCCGACCGGGCGTTCGAGCGTGTAGTCGAGCGCGGGATCCTGCCACAGCGCGCGCTGCCAGACATCGGAGAAGAGCGAAGCACGGTCGAGTTGCTCGCGCTGGAAGCGGATATAGGCAGTGACGTTGGCAGGCGTCGGATAAAGGATCGCCTGGGCTTTCAGCTCGCGCAGCTCGCCGGTGATCGCGTCGAGTTCTTCGGCCGCGCTTGTTGCAGCGATCGAGGTTGCGTCGTCCTCGCGGGGGTCCGGCTCGGGCTCGATGCAGTAGAACCAGTAACCGAGCTGCCGCTCCTGGCAGTAGAGTGTGTCGGCAGTACTGGTACTGGCCTGGGCCTCTTGCTCAATGGCTGTCTGACCGACACCAGACGTGCAAATCGACAGCACCAGCGCGAGGCCGATGGAATGGGTGGTACGGCGCATCACTGCATTTCCCTTGCGTAGTAGTCTTCGATTTTCTGCTGGATCAGCACGCTGGTCTCGAGTTCGTCGGGCAGCCGCGCGGCCTCGGTGAACTCGGCATAGACTTCTGAGAAATCCATCTGGCTGAGGTCGAGCTGGGCGAATTCGTCGAGCGTGAAACCCTCGCAGGTCTCTTCCTTGGGCTCGTCCCACGGCTTGGGCAGCTGCGCGCGGCCCTGCTCCTGAAGAATGCGCGAGAGCTTGCTCTCGAAGCAGCAATAGGCCTTGCGCTTGGTGAGGCAGACGCCAAGGAACTTGTCCGAGCAATATGTGCCGACATAGGCGCACAGGCCCTGTGCGTCGCGCTCATGGAGCAGCACTTCCTCGCGATCGCAACCGAGTGCGACGAGCAGGCTGATCCCCGGAATGAGCGGGAAGCCCTTGCCCTTGCAGCAATTGA